>NZ_LWFH01000445.1:0-761 GCF_001635725.1 Oleiphilus sp. HI0066 | reverse complement strand
TTTCTGCTAATCATTCTATCAAGCATGATTGAACCGAGCTTCTGGTGGTTACTTGGAATCATGCTGTTATTCAGCTGGATGGGCTTAGTCGATGTTGTTCGTGCCGAGTTCCTGCGCGCACGTAATCTTGAATATGTTAGAGCGGCTAGAGCCTTAGGCCTGAACAATGCAGGCATTATGTTTCGCCACATACTACCGAATGCGATGGTTGCAACTTTAACCTTTATGCCGTTCATATTGACGGGGTCTATCACAACTCTTACTTCGCTCGATTTCTTAGGATTTGGCCTACCTCCCGGATCTCCTTCACTTGGCGAGCTGATCTCGCAAGGTAAAACAAACCTTCATGCACCTTGGCTTGGAATGACAGCATTCATCGTACTTGCTCTTATGCTCTCATTACTCGTATTTATCGGCGAAGCAGTGCGCGATGCCTTTGATCCGAGAAAGATTTAAACGGAACTCATCATGACTACACCAATTATTTCCGTCCAAGATCTGAGCATCGCTTTTGAACATAACAATGTTCAGCAAACCGTAGTTCACAACGTTAGTTTCGATGTATTCAAAGGAAAGACACTCGCTCTTGTAGGTGAAAGTGGATCTGGTAAATCTGTCAGTACGAATGCGATCATGCAGCTCCTTCCAAAACAAACTGTGCGTTACACATCAGGTAAAATCACCTTCGAAGGTCACGACCTACTCCAAGCTGACGAACGTCATCTAAGAGGTGTGCGAGGCAACAAAATTGGAATGATTGT
>NZ_LWFH01000444.1:0-865 GCF_001635725.1 Oleiphilus sp. HI0066 | reverse complement strand
TTGATGTACTTTGCTTTATCGTCGCCTAAGGTTCTTCCACCAAAACCAACAGTCTTGCCACGCATGTTCCGAATAGGAAACATCAAACGGTTCTGAAACAGATCAAAAGGTCGCTCATACTTTTGCGAGACCAATTTCATTTCAACGAGCTTAGCAAGCTGCCGGTCTCCCGCCTGACCTCCAACAAAATCTCGTTCAGCTGGCGCATAACCGATACCAAAACGCTCAATCACCTCATCACTTAAACCGCGCATTTTTATATAACGCTGTGCGACATCTTTACTGGTATGATTAGCGAGAGCTTCTCTATAACGCCTATCTACGGCATCTAAAGCTTCAAAATATGGCTTCGTTTCGTCATATGCTTGCTGCAGACGCTGGTCTCGCGGCACTTCAACACCCGCGATCTTGGCAAGTTCTTCTACTGCTTCAACAAAATTGAGATTGTCATACTCTCGCAAGAATGAGATCGCATCACCGCTCGCACCACAACCAAAGCAATGATAGAAATTCTTCTGCGCATTGACGTTAAAAGAGGGAGTATTTTCGTTATGGAATGGGCAGCAGGCTTTGTAGCTAGTTCCAGCTTTCTTTAGCTTGATTCTTGAAGAAACAACATCAACAAGCGGCACTCGCTCGCGCAGTTCTTCAATAAAGCTTTGAGGAATTTGACCTGCCATAGATTATTCCGCCGATAGAGAAACTTTAAGTAGAGGCACTTAAAAAATGTAGCGGTAGCAGATTAACTTGATAGACGTTTTTTTACTAGACCACTCACTGCGCCAACGTCTGCTCGACCTTGTAGCTGTGGTTTGAGAATAGCCATAACCTTACCCATGTCACGAACTGACTCTGCGCCAGATTC
>NZ_LWFH01000443.1:0-619 GCF_001635725.1 Oleiphilus sp. HI0066 | reverse complement strand
AGAAGCAATTCGCGCTCAAATAGGGCTGCAAGTCCTCACCTATATTTGCCCACGTATCCTCTGAGTCATTCGCATAAAAGATTGGTAGAGAGGAGTTTGCTCTCCAGCTTGCGTGATGCAACGCAGACGTTTGATAACAAGGTTGATCGAGTTATGGCAGTTTTGTCGACAACCGTTAATAGAGATGTTCAGAGGGATCGAATTAATGACGTGATGGCTACAGGGGCAGGCGCTTTCTTGGAGATGGGTGGTCTTGAGTGTGTGCATTGGTATCTGGAGTGTGATGGTGAGAGTGTCTATTTGTGTCGCTCTTCTTTTCGGGCGGTTAGTCCTCTTGAATCTTGGTTAGCTGAACGTGTGTTGGTGCTAGGTTCTTCAGTGTTAGTTGATTATTTGCTACTCGTTAATAGGGGAGAGGGCAATATAAACAAACATTGGTGTTTGGCTTGCGAGATTTTGCGTCAGGTTTTACAGCTTAGTGAGTGTGCAGATTTCTCCAAACGATCTTCGCGCGGTCAGAGTTTAAAAATTTATTATGAAGGCTTGTGCTTTNTAGTTCATAAGTCGGATCAAGTTTATATGGTTTATTCTGTCTCAGGGTCGGTGGCATTGTTGCAGG
>NZ_LWFH01000442.1:0-1330 GCF_001635725.1 Oleiphilus sp. HI0066 | reverse complement strand
ACTACCTTGGATTGGCACGGGACGCTTTATCTTTAGTCATAATTACAGCGATGAGGAATTCGAAACCGTCATCAAACGCATGGTTGCGGCAGGAATCGCCATGCAACATGCCGGTTGGTGGTGGCAAGCGCCGGCACTCACTAATAAATCAATCAAGCGTGATGTATTAAGAGAGCTAGTGAAAACCAAGCTGAGCGCTAAATCTAAATTGGCGAACTTAAGCTAGAATAAAAGTCTGAAGATTTAGGGTCTATATCGTCTAGACGATTCTCAATGATTTATTCGGACCAACTATGAAAAAAGCACTCATCCCCATTTTGCTCGTCACCCACATCATTGTTGGTGGCGTTGGCTTCGGCTTAGGCATTTATTTCTTGCCAATTTTAACTGCCCCACCGGCTCCCTCAGAGGCAGAACTTGTTGAGTCGAGCAAATCGGCTAGCTACACCGCTACCTTTGTACGCGAACTAAAAGGCAGTGATCGTTTTCACTGGGGGGATGGCGACGTTTCACTGTCTCCTACAACCATCACTTTTCAAGGAGAGCTGGCCCCCGGCCCCGACTACAAGCTTTATCTAACGAAAGAATTTGTTGAAACCGAAGCCGAATTTGAGGCGATTAAAGACAACTCTCCTCAACTAGCAGACATCAAAACCTTTGACGGATTCATCGCGGATATTCCTAGTGGTGTAGTACTTGAGGACTACACCACAGTTTTGGTGTGGTGCGAGAGCTTTGGGGAATTTATTACCGCTGCAAAATATCGCGAGTAGCCACTTAGCCCTGACAACATTCCTCTTGTAAGAAGGTAATCAAGCCATCCAACTCCGCATACTGGGCGACACAATATAGCGTTCGCCCTTCTCTTCGCTGAACGATCAAGCCAGCAGAGGCCAAACCGCTGATGTGATGCGTTAGCGTTGACCCAGGAACATCTAGCTCATCTTTTAGTACACCAACCGGAACACCAGCCTCTCCGCCCTTCACTAATCGTTTATATATCGCCAAGCGAATTGGGTGCCCTAGTTCTTTTAGTGCCTTTGCAGCTTTATCTAAGTCCATACTGTATTCAACCAAACAAAATAATATTTCGATATTACCAGAAATATCTTGACGCACTCAAATTACACCATTATATTTCGATTATTCTAGAAATATAGATTGACTGGAGAAGTATTATGACCTTTACACTAGATATGCTGCGAGAAAGCTTAGGCATGTTTGCTTTTCTCGCTGTTGAGCTCACTGTTTTATTCTTGCTGATTAGTTATGGCGTTGGTGTTTTACAAGAACGTATTCCACCTCAGAAGATTCAAGCCATTCTTAGTAG
>NZ_LWFH01000441.1:0-615 GCF_001635725.1 Oleiphilus sp. HI0066 | reverse complement strand
ACATGCAAACCTCCCTTAGAATACTGTACAGATAACTTCGCCGCCGATACCCGCTTTACGAGCAGCACGGTCAGTCATCACGCCTTGAGAAGTAGAAACAATCGCAACACCTAGGCCGCCACGTACGCTCGGCAATTCAGCCGACGCTTTGTACTGACGAAGACCTGGGCGACTTGCGCGCTTGATCTCTTCGATTACAGGGCGTCCTTCAAAGTATCTAAGTTCTACAGAAACTTCTGCCTTAGTACCTTCAGTAACGGAGTAGTTTGCAATAAAACCTTCAGTCTTAAGAACTTCAAGAACAGAAAGCTTCATCTTTGAAGATGGCATAGAAACAACTTCTTTCTCAGCCATTTGTGCGTTACGAATACGCGTAAACATATCCGCAAGCGTATCTTGCATACTCATCGTATGTTCTCCTGTCATTTTAGTTGTGCAGCGCTACATAGATGTAGCGCTTACCAACACACCAAATATGTTGTGCTTACCAGCTAGCCTTTTTAAGGCCCGGCACATTACCAGCCATTCCTTCTTCACGCAACTTAATACGTGAAAGCTTGAACTTACGGTAAACGCCATGTGGACGTCCAGTAACCTGACAACGGTTACGAAGAC
>NZ_LWFH01000440.1:0-1622 GCF_001635725.1 Oleiphilus sp. HI0066 | reverse complement strand
CAGAAAGCCCTGTAAGCACATTGAAGCGTTGAGCCATGTCACGGATTGTCGCAAGATTATAGTCGTTAGCTGGGGCTGGATAACCGCTAACACAATGCAAAATCACTAACTCTTTACAGCCAGCCCGCTTTGCAGCTGTGACAGCTTCGCTAATCTCTTCTTCATTGGCCATGCCTGTAGAAATGATCATGGGCTTGCCTGTTTTCGCAACATATTCGATGAGAGGGATATCTATTGCTTCAAAGGATGCGATTTTATAAGCAGGGCAGTTTAGCTCTTCTAGCATATCAACCGCTGTTTCGTCGAAGGGTGAGCTGAAAATCGTAATACCTAACTCTTTTGCTTTCTTGAACAATGGCTTGTGCCATTCCCACGGCATAAATGCTTCCGAATACAAGTCGTAAAGAGTTCGACCTCCCCATAGCCCACCTTCAATTTTAAATTCTGGGCGATCACAATCAATCGTAATTGTGTCCGCTGTGTAGGACTGGAGTTTTATGGCGTCAGCACCACAACGTTTGGCCATTACCATTATTTCGTAGGCGCGCTCGATACTTCCATTATGGTTTGCAGACAATTCTGCGATGATGTATGGGGCGGTGTTAAGCCCAATTTGTCGCCCATTGATAGCAATTGGTGTCATGCTGTTTCCAAAGGTAAAATTATTTCTGCATAACCAGTGATAGCCGGATTATCGTCTTTGTCTAAAACTAGAGTGCGGACTTTAAGACGGTTCCCTATTTTGGTTTCAATATGTATTTTTGCGTTTAGCTCAGTGTTGGGGTAAATGGGTGATTTAAACTCCAATGATTGGCTCTTATATATTGTACCTTCGCCAGGGAATAATGTTCCAAAGATTTTGGAGAATACTGAACCGCTTAAAAAACCATGGACTAAACTCTTATCGAAGCCATATTCACGACTGTACGCGTCGTCAATATGGAGTTTGTTTGTGTCAGAGGATGCTTCAGAAAACATTAGCACTTGTTCTTTTGAAATGGAGAATTGATGTGTAAATGTTTTACCAGGCCCGAACTTGTTATCTCTCATTAATGGTAGTTCGATAGAAAGTCTATTCCAGTCCTTTTTGAAAATCGCTAAACGGTATATGTCCCACAAACGACCTTTTGAGAAGTGTTGATTTTTAAATATACCTTCTACGCTGAAGCCATGCTTTTTGTGGAACGTAATTACCTTGTCATTGAATTCGAGTACTTCGCAATAAAGTTTATTAAGTCCTAGTGAGTTAAAAGCATAATTAAGTGCAGAGACTTCCATTTTTGAACCAACGCCTCTTATTGAAGTGTCTCCAGAGTAGAAGGCCCAACTAGCAGTGCCTGCATTTTGATTTATTTCTGTAAAACCAATTACTCCGCATGGTTGCTGTTCAATATAAAAAACAAAATAGCGCTTTGTTTTTTCGGACTTTATGTGCTCAAACCATTGATAGTGTTCATCTTTAGAAATGATGTGATCTGTATACATATTGGCGCGGACTTCAGGCTTGTTTCTCCACTCTAGAACCATATCCAAATGTTCTTCAGATAGGGGAGTTAATTTCGTCTTGCTCATAAAGCTTGCTCACTTTGATCTAGTAAGTGTTTGAGGACTCTTTTGGCCCC
>NZ_LWFH01000439.1:0-847 GCF_001635725.1 Oleiphilus sp. HI0066 | reverse complement strand
TGTATGCTGTAGCTCTGTCCACCGTAGATCGACAGAACATTTACGCCAGGTAAGTATTTCGCATAGCTTTCAAATGCTTCTGCGACTTGAATCGCTAGCTCGCGAGTAGGCGCGAGAACTAAAACTTGAGGTAGTGAGCTTTTCGCTTCAATTTCACAAAGCACTGGAAGAGCGAAAGCAGCTGTTTTACCAGTACCTGTCTGCGCTTGACCTAGAATGTCGCGGCCTTCTCGAATGACCGGAATGGCTTGTTCTTGTATAGGAGATGCTGTTTCGTAACCTAATTCTGAAACGGCTTTAAGTAATTGCTCGGTTAGACCAAGTTCATGAAATGTTTTGGAGGCTTCGCTCACTAAGATTTTCCTCAATTGGGAGGTGATAAAAAGAGGCGGGAGTATACGCGTGAGTGGAAGAAAAATCTCTGATTATTTCTTGAACAATTGTGTCGCTTCTTCAGCCCACCTCAACCAAGCCTCTTCGCCGAGTATTCCTCGACGCAAAGTAAGGTAAGGATAGCGGAAGTTTAGTTGTTCGTTTGAAGAAAGAGAAAGATATTTTTTCTCAAGAGCAAGTAAGTAGTTAAGGGTATTTTGATGGATCTCTATATGACGCTCAATTTCTGATGCGATATCTTCTATCGGCGCGGAATCGGCTCCATATATTTTCACCAGTAATGCATCGTTGATTTTGTTTGTGGCGACGGGCTCTTTCAACCAACGCAAAAGCTCATCTTTTCCCTGTTGTGTGATGGCATAGATTTTTTTGTCGGGTTTTCCTGATTGGATTTCGCTCTGAAATGCAATTAGTTCCTCGTCATGAAGGATTTTAAGTTGTCTGTATATTTGCT
>NZ_LWFH01000438.1:0-501 GCF_001635725.1 Oleiphilus sp. HI0066 | reverse complement strand
CGACGCGCGCATCGGCCTTAGGCGCTTCTAACACCTGCTGGGCTTGCTTTTGGTCTTGCCTCTTTTCAGTGGCGCCAGGCTGCAGCGATGTAAGATTAATTGAAGGGTTGCCGACTTGCATCGAATATCACATATTTATTGAGGTTGCTGAAGTGTAATGCAAAAACACACTAGGCGACAAATACTAGTACAAAAAGAACAAATCCCAAGGCCAGACGATAGATAACAAAAGGCAAAAACCCTATCTTCTCTAGCAACTTTAAGAAGAAATGAATACACAGATAAGCACTTATAAAAGAAACAAAGGTTGCAAAAGCAATCAACTGCAATTGGGCATCATGCCCTGTTTCTAACAACTCTTTAGTCTTCAGCAATCCAGCTGCAGCAATCAATGGGACAGAGAGCAAGAATGAAAAACGAGCAGCAGCATCACGCGTTAAGCCTAGCAATAGCGCTGCAGTCATTGTAATACCAGATCGCGAAGTACCAGGAATCAATGCA
>NZ_LWFH01000437.1:0-850 GCF_001635725.1 Oleiphilus sp. HI0066 | reverse complement strand
GAATCGAATAGTCGGAAAGAATGATGACCGGAATTAAGAAACCAAAAACAATTGGTGTTGATGCGAGTAGAGTAGCGAAGAAAGCCTTTTTTCCAGTCAGGTGTTGAGTTGGCAGAGGACGTGATTGAGTTTTGCTAGAAAACGACTGCTGTTGGTCCCTAGATTTTCTCTCCATCATGATTAAAAACACGACAGCTAACATCATCACGGTAGCAATTTGAGCTGCACCGCCTAAATTGCTCATATTCAGCCATGTGTCATAAAGGCCTGCAGTCAGCGTTTGAATTGCGAAGTAATCAACGGTACCGAAGTCATTCAGTGTTTCCATCAGAACCAAAGATAGACCGACGACAATTGCAGGTCGCGCAATCGGTAATGATACGCGGAAGAAAAAGCCAAAAGAATTCGAACCCAGGCTTCTAGCGGCGTAGTAAAGAGAAACTGATTGTTGCAAAAATGCGGCGCGAGCCAGCATGTAGATATAAGGGTATAGAGTTAGTGACATGAGGATAATGGCGCCCCCCATGCTTCGGACTTCGGGGAAGTAGTAGTCTCTGCTCGATTGCCAGCCAAATATCTCTCTAAGCATTGATTGGAGAGGGCCAGCATATTCAAGAAAGTCAGTGTAGACATAAGCAATCACATACGCAGGCATCGCAAAAGGGAGTAATAACGCCCACGTGAAAAAACGTTTGCCTGGAAAACTATAATGGCTTATTAACCATGCAGCACCAATGCCTAAAGCGGTACTCAGACATCCAACTCCGAGCATTAATATCAGCGTGCTTTTAATATAGGCAGGAAGTACTGTCTCAGATAAATGAACCCAAATGTTGTCGTCTGGAAATGC
>NZ_LWFH01000436.1:0-993 GCF_001635725.1 Oleiphilus sp. HI0066 | reverse complement strand
GCAGTGAGGCTTCATTGAATAATTGAATATTGAGTTGGTTACGCCAAACCGCATCGATATGACTTTCTATTTTCTCTCCAAGCCAATGGGTGTTAATAGCGATGTCTTTAATCCCAAGAGCTTCTAGTCGTTCTAAGTGAAGATCAATCAGGGTCTTGTCGCCGACTTTCAATAAAGGTTTTGGGCAAGTGTCTGTAAGTGGGCGCATTCTGGAGCCAAGCCCTGCCGCAAGAATCATTGCTTTCATGACGCTGTATTTTCTTGTGATTGTGCTTCGACGAAGGTCAGCATAGGTTCCTTGATGTGTTCCTCGAGAAGTTCTCCAAAGGCATGTAAGTCTTCATATGAATTGCACGCTTCGACAATGTAGGAGAATGTTCTTGGGATGTCTTTGAGATAGCCATACTTGCCATCACGAAGAGCAAGTCGCGCAAAAATACCTGCCGCTTTCATATGGCGCTGAATACCCATCAAATCAAACTGCTTTTTGAAAAGCTCTGGGGCAATGTTTGTGAGTGTTGAATGAGTGCCTGCAAATTCTGTCATGAGCTGCTCGACTAAGTCTTGATCAAGCTTGATATAGCAGTCTTTCAAAAGTGAAACCAAATCGTATGTGGCTGGACCGAATACGGCGTCTTGGAAATCAATGATGCCCACTTGATCTCCTTGCATTATGATGTTTCGTGAGTGGTAGTCGCGATGCACCAAACATTGTGTCTGCTCTAACGCACTTTTTATCAAAAGGGCTTGGGCGTTTTTCAGAGTAGTAAGTTGTTCTGGAGTTAAGGCGATTGAAAGAGCTGAGTCGATGAGCCAGTCACTGAATAAATCTAATTCGCGCTGCAAAAGCGCTTCATCGTAACTTGGCAGTGTCTTGTTGTTTGGCAATGTTTGAATGCGTTGTAATTCATCGAGCGCCAATGAATAGATGCGGTGTTGCGTTGTTTTGTCTTGTTGTGCAACACATCCATAGAACTGTACGTCACCAAAATC
>NZ_LWFH01000435.1:0-1171 GCF_001635725.1 Oleiphilus sp. HI0066 | reverse complement strand
AAGTCAGCTTTATCGATATACAACGTTTCCGAGAATGGGATCACTCTCTCGCCTAACTCAGGTTTGTTTGGATGGTTCGCAGCTTTCATCTCAAGACCTGAGTCAGCCTCATCAATATTAATGACCGTGACTTTAAGAGGATTCATCACGCACATCGCGCGAGGAGCTTGTTCATTCAAATCATCACGAATCGCTTTTTCTAGCTGAGCTACATCCACATCACTGTTGTTCTTAGCGCTTACAGGAATCATTTCACAGAAGCTTTTAAGCGAATTCGGAGTAAACCCACGACGACGCATTCCTGATATGGTTGGCATTCTTGGATCATCCCATCCCGCCACATGATTCTCATCAACAAGCTGCTTAAGCTTACGCTTACTGGTGACCGTATAATTCAAGTTCAAACGCCCCATTTCATACTGAGTTGGCCTAGTAGGAACGGGAAGATTCTCAACAAACCAATCATACAAAGCGCGATGAGACTGAAACTCCAGAGTACAGATGGAGTGCGTAACGCCTTCGATCGCGTCTTCTTGGCCATGCGCAAAATCATAGCTCGGATAAATACACCATTTATCACCTGTCTGGTGATGTTCAACCTTGCGAATTCGATAAAGAATCGGGTCTCTCAAATTCATATTTGGCGAAGCCATATCGATTTTCGCACGAAGAGAAGCCGCCCCTTCATCGAAACCACCAGCTCTCATTGTTTCAAAGAGGTCTAGATTCTCTTCAACAGAACGCTCTCGATAAGGGCTGTCTTTACCGGGCTTAGTCGCCCAACCGCGATATTCAGAAGCTTGCTCCGCACTGAGTTCACACACATAGGCCTTACCTTCTCGAATAAGATGTAAGGCCCACTCATATAATTTATCAAAGTAACTTGAGGCATAACGTGCGTCGCCATTCCATTCATAGCCTAACCAGCGCACATCCTCTTGAATTGCATCAATAAATTCTTGGCTTTCTTTCTCAGGATTTGTGTCATCAAAACGAAGATTACAAACTCCGCCATATTGCTGCGCCAAACCAAAGTTAACCCAAATTGAGCGCGCATGGCCTACATGCAGATAACCGTTCGGCTCAGGAGGAAAGCGAGTAACAACTCGACCTTCGTGTTTATTTGAAGCCAAATCTTCTTCAATAATCGTTTCAAGAAAGTGCTTAGATT
>NZ_LWFH01000434.1:0-686 GCF_001635725.1 Oleiphilus sp. HI0066 | reverse complement strand
TCTTTTTGCTCCAGCAAGGCTTTTGAATACTCTCGGAAGTTCATGCTTAGGCCTTTTTTAAGCTCTTGTTTGGCATCAAAGCTAGATTTCTTAAGATCTTTTCCGAATTTAAATTGAAGGATCTTTCTTACTGGCCATGCAAAGTCTTGGGAACAAACGAAACCAAATAACTTGACCCAAGTCTTCAGCGTTTTGTCGGCTAATTGCTCATCAATGCGAATTTTGCTTACTTGCGCGCCTTGATCTTCTAAGCATTTTACGACACGCTGAAGCCCTCGCTGAGTAGGGGCGGAGCATTGAACTCCAGCCAATTCATCGTAATAAGCGATTTTATAATTCGCGAGCTTGTTGTGAATCGGTGTGGATGTCTGAATGTCTAGGTATTGTTGGTATTCAGGTAAGGGTTGATAACAGACCTTATAAATTTGCTCAATGTCGCTAGCGCTTCGCGCCAGAGGGCCGGTGCTGTTTAGCGCTGTAAAACCGGTTCCTCTGTTTGGTAGAGGTGGAACATGGCCATCATGTATATGTCCATTGGTAGTCGGCTTTAAGCCAAACAATCCGCATAAGTTAGCTGGGTTTCGAATAGAACCGCCAATATCGCTGCCAATTTCTGCATAACTCAATTGGGCTGCAAGTGCAGCGGCACCACCTCCTGTGCTTCCACCGGGAGTTCTACGAAGATC
>NZ_LWFH01000433.1:0-826 GCF_001635725.1 Oleiphilus sp. HI0066 | reverse complement strand
TGCTACCTGGGTTCCTACTTCCCAAACTCGCTGAAGAATGTCCGGGGGAAACAAGTAAATCCATACTTACTTGGTAAGCCTTGCGAAACATTAACCCGAACCTTGTCACTTAATTAAAAATGTTTGCTCTTAGGGCTCAGCAATAGCGAATTTCCCTGCTATTATAAGGAGATAGAACTATATGCTGACTAAGTGTTCAGCCTAATAACCAATTAAAACCGACAAACATCAACAGGAAGAACTACAACAGATGTTGGGTCCAGACCTTGAGCTTTTGATAAGTATCCCCGAACAAAACTTGGGTGAACTTTCATACACTGATTCCACCCCGGAAGCCTTTGCTGACTGGGTCGCGAATCTGCCCATGGCGAATTTAGGCGAGCTGTCTCGTCAACTATATCGTGCGATTAATGAACTAAATCGCCTTAAGTGCAAGCCAGAAACTCGCTCAAAAATGCTTGAGGACATTCGAAAACCTATCCATTACGCATGCGAAGAGCTGTCAAAACATTTTCTTAACGCATCTATCACACCTCAAGAAAAGCAACGCAAAGTTATCAACCTTGTCACGAGCCTTCATCTTTCTCTAGCCGCTGGCTACAAAGCAGTGCTATTAGAGAGCGTTCCTAATCTTGGGTCAGAACATACACGTAAAAACTTCAGCTGCGCAGCACACCGAACCATTACAGAATTTGGACGTGTTCAGCTTTTGTCAGCCAAGCTCTATATTTCCGTACCGAAAATGCTATGGAAAGAAATGAACGAGATCTATCGTTTTAGCGATGAGTTAGGCCTAATGAAGTATCTAGTTCGCGATGAAGACAAT
>NZ_LWFH01000432.1:0-823 GCF_001635725.1 Oleiphilus sp. HI0066 | reverse complement strand
TGAAAAGGAGAAACTCAACCAGATATTGGGAATTGAACAGCATATACAATCTATAAATGCTCGCGGAAAAGAAGTCTACGAACAAATAGTCAATCACCACAAGCAGCTTACAGAATGCTATCTAAATATTTCAAATGAACTTACAAAAACAGACTACCAACTAGATGAAGGAATTGGGATCAAAGGCGATTTGGGCATTAACACAGATAAATTCAATGAATTTATTAAATCCTTCGATCGTCGTACAAATTTAGAAAAACTTTTCCCTGACCTTTTCGATGAAAGCGGATTTCCTATTTTCCGCAAAGATACATACAACCAATCCATTGAAAAAGCTTTTAGCACAATAAAGAGCAAAGTAGACGCACCTACTCTAAAAAAAGGAGTATCGCTAGAAATTGCTACGAAACGACTTTTTAGCAACTGCTTCGAATTCAACTACATCGTTAATTATAACGGTGATGAAATTGCGCATATGTCACCAGGCAAACGAGGGCTCGTATTACTAAACCTTCTTTTGCACCTCAGTAACGCCACCCACCCTATATTGATTGACCAGCCTGAAGACAATCTAGATAACCGAACCATTTATGACCTCTTAAAAGGCTATATTAGGCAACGCAAAAACAAAAGACAGATCATAATAGTCACTCATAATGCTAACCTTGTTGTCGCATCTGATTCAGAATGTGTGGTAGTAGCTAACCAAAGCGGGCAAGTTCCTGACAAAGAAAATAAAAAACATAAATTCGAATACTGTGCGGGAGCAATTGAACACTCGTTCATATCACCAGAAAAAGACGGAGTACTTTATAAGAAAGGA
>NZ_LWFH01000431.1:0-1066 GCF_001635725.1 Oleiphilus sp. HI0066 | reverse complement strand
CAGATAAACAGCGTTTGGCATTTACTGTGTGTGTTGAACACTTAACGGCAGTGTTTGCCTGTGACTATTTGAATCATAGAGAGCACTGGGCTGGCATGGAAGAGAGCATCGACCAATTGATGCATTGGCATGCAGTGGAAGAGATTGAGCATAAAAGCGTCGCGTTTGATTTGTATATGGAAATTTTTGGAGATCGTCGCTTATTGAAAAAGTCGATGTGTATTGCTTTGATTCTGTTGCCATATCGCTTCATGAAATACCAAGCGCGTTTACTGTGGTGGGCGAAGCGCATGCCACGCTGGTCTGAAGTAAAAGGGTTTTGGAAGTTTATGTACGGTAAACAAGGCATGACACGCCGCATGGCACCGCATTTGAAAGACTTTTTTAGAGATGATTTTCATCCATGGGATCAGGACGATTCTCATTTCGTCGATGAATGGAAAGAGTCTGTCTATAACCCGGATTATGATTTAAAGGCTAAGGCGGCTTAAGTATCAAAAAGCGCATGATCAACATGCGCTTTTTTCTTTTTAAAGTGCGTACTGGTCTCCCCAATATAAAGCTAATCGAGCAAAGTCTTGTGCATTTTGTGTCGTTTGATCATCGATATACTCAACGCGAAGCATGAGGCCCTCTTGTATTGAGTAGCTATAAGAGAGGCTTGCTCTCGATGACGTATGATCCGCGTGTTGCAATCCAGCTTGCTCGCCGAGAATCGGAGCGCCAGGGCCGCTGAGTCCGTTATCGGTTGATAATTCTTCATAGCCAATCGACAAGTTGTGTTTCTGATATTGAATCGATACGTTTATGTTGCCACCACGCATACTTGCATCAAGGCTCGACACTCTTGTTGCATCAGATAACTCTCCATCACTGTGTCTCTGTAACGCGGAGATTTCTAGTTGATACGAAAGCTCCGAAGACTGCTGCCATTTAATGATGCTTTCAAGGCCATAAAGGGTCTCATTACCTGTAAAAAGAGTCGGTGTTCGAACTGTGCCTGATGAGTGAATGTGGTCATCGGGAATATTATCTCTGCGACGTTTTACATCTGTGAAAAGACCCC
>NZ_LWFH01000430.1:0-711 GCF_001635725.1 Oleiphilus sp. HI0066 | reverse complement strand
TAACGACATAGCGATGCAAAATCTAGTTTGATGTTATAGGCCTGTTCTTTCACCTCATTGGGCAATATTCCATCTGTAAACCGATATCGACTTTCTGATGCGCCCTCTTCCTGATCCCAATCTAAACCTTCCGCCAAGTTCATATAAAAGGCATCAATCTTTTGCTGCAGAGCAATGCTCAAGGGAGAAATCTGTTCGATATTAGAGGCAACAAAATGACCGGCTTGAATGGCCGGCAGCATCTCTGCCAAAGATTTACTCAAACTCTTCAACCAAGACTGCGATGCTTTTAAACCACTTGTCACCATAAAGTGCCCAAGCGCTTTATCGGGTAGATGGTGCGCCTCATCAAACACATAAATACTTTGCTCAGGCGCTGGCAATATAACACCGCCGCCTAAGGCTAAATCTGATAGCAATAAATCATGATTAGCGATGAGAACATCCGCTTCGTCCCAACGATTTCGCGCTTCGTAGTAAGGGCAACTACTAAAATAGCTGCAACGTCTGTTAGAGCATTGCTGATTATCTGCGGTCAGCATCGACCAAGCACGCGAGTCGATCTGCTCTTCAAGCGTGTCTCGATCACCGTCCCATGCACCTGAGGCATAACGGCTAAAAAATCCCTGTAACTGCTCTTCTGATAATTCCTCGTCATTGCCCTGATCAAGCAAGAAAAGCGGGATAGTGGCATCGTTTGGATCGGCCGAG
>NZ_LWFH01000429.1:0-593 GCF_001635725.1 Oleiphilus sp. HI0066 | reverse complement strand
CAAAGCAATCTCTGACACCAGAAATGTGTCGTGAGATTGTCTTTGACACCATGAACGACAAACAACGCGACGAATTTACTGAAAAAAACGAATGTAACTATGCCCTCAGTGCACGAGGAATTGGTCGTTTTCGTGTATCCGCATTCTCTCAACGTAACCTTATCGGTATGGTGCTGCGTCGTATCGAAACGAATATCCCACGTATTGAAGACCTCGCGCTTCCAGAAGTTATTAACTCTCTAGCAATGACGAAACGCGGTTTGATTATTTTTGT
This sequence comes from Oleiphilus sp. HI0066, assembly GCF_001635725.1. Taxonomy (NCBI): domain Bacteria; kingdom Pseudomonadati; phylum Pseudomonadota; class Gammaproteobacteria; order Oceanospirillales; family Oleiphilaceae; genus Oleiphilus; species Oleiphilus sp. HI0066. Next base: position 319 of record NZ_LWFH01000429.1, on the reverse strand, counting down.
GGGCGCAACGGGTACTGGTAAGTCGACCTCTCTCGCATCGATGATTGGTCACCGGAATCGAAACAGTAAAGGCCATATAATTTCGATCGAAGACCCTATTGAATATATTCACCAACACGAGGGCTGTATCGTTACGCAGCGCGAAGTGGGGATCGATACTGAGTCTTTCGAGGTTGCGCTTAAAAACACATTACGTCAGGCACCTGATGTCATCATGATCGGTGAGATCCGTAGTAAAGAAACAATGGAGTATGCGGTAACTTTCGCAGAAACAGGTCACTTGTGTCTCGCGACCCTACACGCCAACAACGCGAACCAA
>NZ_LWFH01000428.1:0-897 GCF_001635725.1 Oleiphilus sp. HI0066 | reverse complement strand
GATCAATACTTTTGTAAGCACCATGTTAGGCTTTGGTGGTAGGGTCTCTATGCGGGCGTTGGAGAATAATCAGAATAAGCCCTATGAAGTGAACATCTCTTTGTTTGATGCATTGCAAGGTACAACGAAAGGGCCTGACAAGTGGGGTGTGAAACGTTTTGTTTGTGCGCATGCATTAATGTTGGGCTTAGAAGGGATTCCGGGGATTTATATCCATAGTCTGGTAGGTACTCGAAACGATTATCAGAAACTAGAACACACCAAACACAATCGTTCGATTAATCGTCATCGATGGGAATTGAGTGAGCTTGAGTCAGAATTGGCCAATGAATCGAGCACACATTCGAAGATATATCATCAAATTTCAAAGATGCTTGAGATTAGAACCNAACAAGCGGCTTTCCATCCAAACGCAACGCAGTTTACCTTGCATTTAGGGGAGTCAATTTTCGGTTACTGGAGGCAAAGTACGGATCGACGCCAAAATATATTCTGTATCTATAACATCTCAGATACAGAGCAAGACATTCATTTAAGCGAATTGAATATTACGGAGTTTGATAGTTGGGTCGATTTGCTCTCAGGTACTGTGATTACTGATATCGACGGTGTTGTAAATATGCGTCCCTACGATGCCTTATGGATTAGCAACCAAAATAGTTAAGGCTTATTTTTCTATATAAATTAGCTGCTTAGTGCAAGATTTGATGACACTGCTATAGTTATAAGAATAGTTATTTTAAAGTGCGAATCCATGAAGTATCTACAGAGTTTTAGTAAGCAGCTACGCTTCTTCCGTGAAACACATAAGCTGAGCTTGTCTGATATTGCGAATCTATGCTCGGTTGATGACTCAGTCGTAAAGGCATGGGAAGATTCAAATGCTCAGGTGTTCCC
>NZ_LWFH01000427.1:0-785 GCF_001635725.1 Oleiphilus sp. HI0066 | reverse complement strand
TCACACCGTGCTGACCTAGAGCAGGACCAACCGGTGGACTTGGGTTTGCTTGACCAGCTGCGATTTGCAACTTGATATAAGCGTCAATTTTCTTAGCCATTTTATCTCCTATGGGTACAAACGCTCTTATCGAGCTCCCCGAACAGACACGAAAAGCCCATCCCGCCTACGCGAAATGAGCATTTGGATATTTATGACCTTAAATTAGATTAGTCTTTCTCGACCTGACTAAACTCAAGATCAACAGGCGTTGAACGCCCAAAAATAAGAACAGCCACTTTAACACGACTCTTCTCATAATCCACTTCTTCAACGACACCATTGAAGTCAGCAAACGGACCGTCGATAACTCGAACAACTTCGCCTGCTTCGAATAATGTTTTCGGACGAGGAGCTTCCGCACCTGTCTCGATTTTTTGCAAGATAGCCTGAGCTTCGCGATCACTAATTGGCACTGGACGTTCAGCCGTACCACCAATAAAACCCATAACTCGAGGCGTTGACTTAACCAAGTGCCACGCTTCATCATCCATATCCATTTGAACAAGCACATAGCCCGGATAGAATTTACGCTCACTCTTACGCTTCTTGCCGTCTCTCATTTCTACCACTTCTTCAGTAGGAACAAGAATATCACCAAATTTCTCTTCTAAGCCTTTAAGCGCCACCTGCTCTTGCAACGAGCGCATAACATGCTTCTCGTATCCAGAATAAGCATGAACAACATACCAAGCCTTAGACATCAATTATCTCCCTACTATCCGATTACCGAAGAAATGACCCAA
>NZ_LWFH01000426.1:0-901 GCF_001635725.1 Oleiphilus sp. HI0066 | reverse complement strand
TGATCGAACCAGTCTTAGTAGAAGTGATACGTTCCTGAAGAACCCCCATCTCTTCTGCTAGTGTTGGCTGGTAACCTACCGCTGAAGGCATACGACCTAGAAGTGCTGATACTTCAGTACCTGCAAGTGTGTAACGGTAAATGTTGTCTACGAATAGTAGAACGTCTTTGCCTTCGTCACGGAACTTCTCAGCCATCGTCAAACCAGTTAGCGCTACACGCAGACGGTTTCCTGGTGGCTCATTCATCTGGCCGTAAACCATTGCTACTTTAGAGTCTGTAGGAGTCTCTAAGTTAACAACGCCCGCTTCCTGCATCTCGTGGTAGAAGTCGTTACCCTCACGAGTACGCTCACCAACACCTGCGAATACTGAAAGACCAGAGTGCTTAAGTGCGATGTTGTTGATAAGTTCCATCATGTTAACGGTCTTACCAACACCGGCACCACCAAACAGACCAACTTTACCACCCTTAGCGAATGGACAAACTAAGTCGATTACTTTGATACCTGTTTCTAGAAGCTCTGCACTTGCCGCTTGCTCAGCGTAAGTAGGAGCTTTACGGTGAATAGGCATACGCTCTTGTTCACCGATTTCACCGCGCTCATCGATTGGTCGACCAAGTACGTCCATGATACGACCCAGTGTTTCAGTACCTACTGGTACAGAAATTGGAGCGCCAGTGTTTGCTACATTAAGGCCACGCTTAAGACCTTCTGTGCTACCCATTGCGATGGTACGAACGACACCATCACCTAGTTGCTGTTGAACTTCGAGAGTGGTTTCGCCACCGTCAACAGTCAACGCATCATATACATTAGGTACTGAATCGCGCGCGAATTCGACGTCGATTACCGCCCCAATGATTTGTACGATACTTCCGCTACTCATGTTCGGTTCCTC
>NZ_LWFH01000425.1:0-687 GCF_001635725.1 Oleiphilus sp. HI0066 | reverse complement strand
CGCGCAATCTCCAAACACTCAAAAACACGAAGCGGAGAAATAGCTATGCAGCGCAGAGACTTACTAAAATCGATGGTTGCTGCATGTTTATCGAGCGCCGTACCCAATATTGCGTTATCGACTTCTGCACTGGCGTGGAAAAACTGGTCAGGCAATCAACGCTGCGTACCGAGTGCACGTATTGCGCCGCAAAATTTAGCGGATCTGCAAACATGGCTGCGCAACAACCAAGGAAAAATGCGCTCTGTAGGCTCAGGACATTCCTTTACAGCACTCGTCCCAACCGATCATACCTTGATTAGTACGAGCTATATCCGCGGCGTGACTCAAGCCGTCGATAAAATCATGCAAGCCGATATCGCAGCAGGCACACAATTAAGCTCAGTTGGCCCGGCACTCAACGAGATGGGACAAGCCATGATCAACATGCCAGATGTTGATCGACAAACACTTGCCGGCGCGATTAGCACAGCTACCCACGGCACAGGCCGCGCGCTACAGTGTTTATCCGCCTATACAACTGAAATTGAATTACTCACTGCGAAGGGCGAGTTACTCACCTGCAATAACGACACTAATCACGATGTCTTTAAAGCAGCTCAGGTTGGTCTTGGAACAATTGGATTAATCACGCGCATTCGAATGCAAAACCGAGAGCCATTTAAACTCCGTCGATTAGCGCGCTGG
>NZ_LWFH01000424.1:0-9860 GCF_001635725.1 Oleiphilus sp. HI0066 | reverse complement strand
TTCTGTAATAGTAGTTCTGTGTAGTTAATTTATTATTCGATTTTCTTACTACTATTCTTGTCGGCGGCGGCCGACAGCGCCTCTGCATTTTTAGGTTTCGACCTAAAGGTCGAGTTAAGGGACTTGTGCTGACAAGCCCCTTAACAATCCTAATCAGCCCCACTGACATGCCCTTTGGGGTCATTCGTTGCTCAAAAATAAACAGCGTCTGCGGGACTCGCCTTCGGCTCAAACAATCCTCGACGAATTCCTGTTTATTTTATCCAGTCACGAATGTACCCGCAGGGCCGAAGAGCAGGTACGCATTTCTTTGGTTCTTTCTTGTGCGAGCAAGAAAGAACATAAAAAGATTAGAAGCGATTAATCTCGAATCAACGAAAGATTTTGTAAGGCAGAACCAAATGCAGAAGTGGCTTTTTGGCCAAAACCGAAACAAATCATAAAATAGGCCAATCCGCAGCATCGGTATAATCCAATCGATGATTCTCATCGCTATCCGTCCATTTCGCTATGAACTCTCCATTGGGATCATACATTTGCGTTTGTTTTTTTAAGTTGAACTGGCGGCCTCCTCTTGGATCAGCACCAACGCCCGCAATATATTGCCAATTCCCCCAGTTTGAAGCGGGATCGTAATCGATCAGTTGTTGCTCGAAGTAAGACGCGCCACATCGCCAATCTAAACCCAATTCATTTATTAACGCGGATGCGACAATTTGTCTCCCACGATTGCTCATGTATCCCGTCGCGTTTAGTTGCCGCATACAGGCGTTGACGATTGGATAGGGTGTATTGCCTGCGCACCATTGCTTGAAGCGTTGAGGATAAAAAGTGCCTCTAAGCTTTCGTTTCTCTTGATCGAATAAACCATCGACTAAAAACACGCGCTTGTTGAAGGCGCGTGCATACCATTGAAAGTATTCCCGCCACAGCAACTCGAACATCAGCCACCCGTTATCTTCATTTTCACCATGAACAACTTGGAATTCTTTGAGTGCTTGCGCTGCTTGTTTAACGGATAAGGTGCCATTGGCTAGCCAGAACGACCATTTCGATGAGTTCTCCCAACCATCGAAGGCGTTTCTTGTTTGCTTGTATGTGTTTGCAGCCTTGCTAGAAAAATAGTCATGCAAGTGATCGAGTGCAGCATCTTCCCCGCCTCGCGCAATCGGCTGTTTGTTCAACACCCAAGGGTCGAGAATCAATCGATCAAAATTGAAGGCCAGCAGCGATAGGCTTGGTGGTAACGATCGAATCTCACCATTAGGAACTCGGACGTTTAATCGCTCGGCCAAACGTCTGAATTTACTGAAGGTCGCCGGAAAACTATCTGCCTGAAATTCGATTTCTGCTGCACTAAATAGACACCGTGTCTCTACGCTAATCATATTCACATCAGGCAGCATGGATTTTAGCTGTGCCCACGATTGCGATTCATTAAACGCGACGGGTGTTGAGCGATACACGTGAGTAATTGGAAGATTGGAGCAGATAGACTCGATCGAAGGAATTGGTCTAGCTAAGAAAACATTTAGCGTTTGACCAAGCTCTTTCAAACGGTCATGCATAATGAGCAGTGATTCGGCCAAGAATTGGCGCCGATGAATGCCCAGCGGCTGGCAGCCATATATGTCTCTTTTCAGTTCGCTTGGATCTACGAAATAACAAAATATAAGTTCTTGGCACTCATTTGCCGCACGTTCAATCAAGGGATTGTCGTGTAATCTGAGATCTTCACTTAACCAAACTAACCCAGTCGCGTTCGTCATTTCTACTCCTTTGCTTTGCGTCAAGATATACGTTAGGTAAACAAAATTGGCTTTGCGTTGATGTGACATCTGTAGAAATAAAACTGACAAAAAAGCTTAAAACAATTGCCACTTAAGTGTCATTCATCGGTTTTAGTGTGTTGATCAAATCTCTCGAATCTGAGGTTTGTTAATCAGCTAGGAGCTATCGATATGACACAAGAAAATAACATTGAAAACGTAGTAGCAGGTTTCCAAGATCCTGATGATCTTTCTTCAAATCCATCTGACAACCGTCCGTTTGCTTCAGTTCTTGATGCATATGTGAGTCGTCGAAAAGTTGTTGCTGGTACGCTTGCTGGTTCTACTGCAGCATTTTTGGCGCCAGCTGCACAAGCCGGTTGGGGCTGGCAAAAACCAAAGAAAAACCAAGAATTGGTCGGCTTTAGACCAGTAGAAATCGCGGATGTTATTGATACAACGATGCCTACGATTTCAAAAGACTATGAGTATCAAGTTTTGATTCCTTGGGGTACACCGATCGAACCAGGTGCTACATCAGCCTATGAGGGTGACCCTAATTCACGTCCAAGTTCAAAAGAAGCAGCACTTCAGACAGGTCTTGGTCACGATGGTATGTGGTTCTTCCCAATGGATTTCAAACGAGCGAGCCGTTACGGAAAGCATTACCCTATGCGTAACGATGCGGGAATGCTGTGTATTAATCACGAGTACGGAACGAATACGCACGCATTAGGGAAAGATCTTCCAGAGAACTTGGAAGATGTGCGTTTGTCGCAGAATATACATGGCGTTTCTGTCTTGAAGATTAAGCGCAATTGGAGAGGCCAATGGCGCACAGTTAAAAGCAAAAATACGCGCCGTATTACCGTTAATACGCCAGTGCAGTTCTCTGGGCCAGCGGCGGATTCTCCATTATTACAAAACCCAGCAGGTAATATTGCACTTGGCACTGTGAACAACTGTGGTGCCGGGTACACGCCATGGGGTACGTATCTGACTTGTGAAGAAAACTTCAATGGTTACTTTGGCTCTATCAGTGAAGTGACACCAACAGAAGAACGAGCGCGTTATGGTTTTAATCAATTTGGTTTTGGTTATGCATGGTACGCATTTGATAAGCGTTTTGATTTGAATGACGAAGACTACGTGAATGAGGCAAATCGCTTTGGTTGGATTGTTGAGATCGATCCATTCGATGGCACGCAAAAACCTGTTAAGCGCACTGCACTTGGTCGTTTCAAGCACGAAGCTATTGCGATTAAAGAGCTAGATGACGGTCGCGTTGCTTGTTACATGGGCGATGACCAACGCTTCGATTATTGCTACAAGTTTGAGTCATCGATGGCATGGGAACATGCAATTGCTGATGGCAAGAGCCCGCTAGACGAAGGTACTTTGTATGTTGCTCGTTTTAACGAGGATGGCTCTGGGGACTGGTTAGAATTGTCTATGGATGTTCCAGCTCTAGCGGCTCGTTTTAATGATATGGCTGAGTTGTTAATCAACACGCGCATTGCGGCAGATATTGTTGGTGCAACGCCTATGGATCGTCCAGAGTGGACGACGATAGGCAAAAATGGAGAGGTCTTCTGGACGCTCACTAATAACTCTCGTCGAACTGAACCAAACGCGGCAAACCCTGAAGCACCAAACTCTAATGGCCATATTATTCGTACGACGGACAATGGTTCCGGTAGTTTCTCTTGGGATATTTATATTCTTGCTTCAGATACTGTGAATGAAGAGATTGCATTCTCATCTCCAGATGCAGCATATGCGGATGAAGATGGTCGTTTATTTATCGGCACAGATGGAGGTCAGCCACAAGGTTTGCAGGATCAGTTGACAATCTTTGATACAACTAAGGACCTCGATGATGGGGAAATTCCTCAGCCAAAACGTCTTTTGGTTGGAGTAAATAGTGATGAAATTACAGGCTTTACTCTAACGCCTGATCGTCGAACTGCTTTCGTAAACATACAGCACCCAGGAAATGGTGATCCAAGTTCTACGAACTTCCCTGCGCCAACAGGTAGTGGGTTAATACCACGTGACTGTACCTTAGTGATTACCCGCAAGGACGGCGGAATTATTGGTTCTTAATCAGGTATGAGTTACACGGATGTGCCCTCAAGGAAGAGGGCTTTTTGGCCGGATCTTTCAGTTTCGTCCTGATGGCCTTGTTAAGGGGCTTGTAATGACAAGACCCTTAACTATGTCCAGGCTACTCTCTCTTACTTCGCAATTTACTTTGATTCGTTCGCTCCGCCCGCTCAGTCTTTGGCAATAATCTTGAATAAAGCTTAATGCTCGTCATCCTGGATGGGGGATTGGCTGGCACTCTAACCCCCACTTCGTTAGTATCAAAACAAATCCAAAAGCTTCCTTATAGCGAAGACTAATTAGCCCATCCGAGCTTACTTTGGGTCTAATAAGAACAAATCAAGCGAGGTTCATCATGCAATTTCAGGATCAGGTAGTTATCGTCACAGGCGCGTCAGCAGGTGTAGGGGAGGAGTGTGCACGTCAATTCGCCAAGCAGGGCGCTAAGGTCGTGCTTGCTGCTCGCTCCAAAGACACCATCAAGTCTTTGGCTAAAGAGCTCGGCAATGGAGCGATTGCTGTACCAACCGATGTTGCTAAGCGTGAGGACTGTGAAAGTTTAATTGAACAGAGCGTTGCCGAATTCGGACGTATTGATGTGTTGGTAAACAATGCTGGTTTTCATGGCCGAGGAGATGTCGCCGAAGCAGGTTTAGACGAAATGGATCAGACTATTGATATCAATCTTAAAGGACCTATTCGCCTCACGAAATTAGCTTTGCCATATTTACTCAAAGCACCTAGTGCGGCAGTGGTGAATGTTGCTTCGCTAGCAGGGCGCATTCCCTTAGAAGGAGAAGCGACTTACTCATGCAGTAAATTTGCACTTCGAGCCTTCTCATTAGCGCTAGCAGAAGAATTGAATGAAACTGCTGTGACTGTTTCTTTGGTTTCGCCAGGGCCGATTGACACAGGATTTATTATGGGGCATATCGAAGAAGTGCCTGATCTGGTTTTTTCTCAACCTATGAGTACCGCAGCTGAAATTGCCGAGGCAGTATTGGCTTGTGCGCAAGACGGAAAGCGCGAACGTTCGATACCCGGTTCTTCAGCGATTCTCACGACCTTTGGATATTTATTTCCGGGAATTCGCAGAGCACTTAAGCCTGCGTTGATGAAAAAAGGCGCGAAAGCAAAGCAGTTTTATCTAGAGCGAGAAGCGCGATAGGGGCAGCAAACAAAGAAATAGAACGTCGGAAAATAAAAAGCCCGCTGTCGAGGCCTATTCGACAGCGGGCGTAGAAACTTTTAAATCTTTAAGAAGATGAAAGGCTTTATAGAAAAGGGCCTGAATCTTTTCTGTAACGCCTTTTGATGGTTCTCATTTTAGGGGCGTAGGGGGCGTAGTCACATCGTCCGGAGGGCGTAATCCCCCTTACAAGGGTTAAAAAATTGGTTTTTTTCCGGTTTTGATTTGGTGAATTCTTATTTTCTTAAGCTTTTATTGATCTGAAATTTATCGTTTATAATCGTTTTATGTTCTTTCTTGCTCGCACAAGAAAGAACCAAAGAAATGCGTACCTGCTCTTCGGCCCTGCGGGTACATTCGTGACTGGTTAAAAATGGCGCTGCGGATGGCCCAGGCCACCTTCTCTTGCTTTGCAATTCACCTTGTCTAGCCCGCTTCGCAGTCGTCGAACAGTCCTCGCTTACTCCATTTTTAACTGGCGTCACTCATCCTACGAAAAGGCAGATACCGCTTCGATAAATCTGGGAAACAAACAAAGTCTTGGTCTTGCAACAATCCCCCGTCACGAGAGACGAAAACTTGATCGTTACAATCGGAAATACGCGAGGACTGTTTGAGCCGAAGGCGAGTCCCGCAGCGCCGATTGAAACAAGAGTTTGAGTGAAGCCGAAGGCCTCGAGAGCTTGGGCGCGTTTAGATTCTTAAGACCTTTGGCGTCAAAGGTCTTAAGGCGCTGTCGGCCGCAGCCGACAAGAATAGTAGTAAGAAAATCGAGTAATAAATTAATTAATACAGAAACTGTTTGTCTTGAAAGGGTAAGTTGCCCTAGGTGCAGCTCAGGCTAAGCCCTTAACTCGACCCTTAGGTCGAAACCTGAAAAAAACCAAAGACTTCGGTCGCCGCCGACCAACTAATAACGTAAAACTAAAAAGTAAACTCAACTCTCGCTTTAGCATCCTCTCGGGTATCAACCTTCGATTTACAAATCAAAATCCTCGATGAGGCAAGTTTCTTTTCGTTGACTAAATATTGTTTGAGATTCTCTGCTCGCTGATTCGCAAGTGCTTTTGGGTTTTCGTCATCTTCGTCTGACAGAGCAAACCCGCATATTCCAATATGGATGTCTTCTTTGTCGTTAAGTAAAGCATCCAGCTTGTCTGCAAAGGCTTTTTGCTCTTCGTCTAATTCAACTTCGCCTTCATCAAAATATAAAGGTTCTACGCGAGGTTTTAAGGCGTAACTTCCTGCGATGGTAGTGAGGGTTACGATATTTGCGTAAGGCACAAAGGTGTTAATTAAATAGCTTTGCGAAGCGGCAAGTGCGGCACGCTGTGCGACTAAATTAATAAAACCATTTAAACCAAAGTCGGGGTTGTTGACGTTGCCTTTGAGAGGGATGTCCAGCTCAATGCGTCCGTTACTATCTTCTAAAGAGCTAAGCGCCAGATTCAATGGAATGAATGTTTGCTCTGCAATGCTGCCAGAGTGAACATCGCCGGCGTTATCGATTTCTAAACCGCGAATATGAAGGTCGACCGTGCCGTCAATTTCGTCATCTACAACAGAGACTTTTGTTTCTGAGTCGAGTTGCCCTGCAGACATATCAAAACCTGCAGCAGTCCGGATAAATGGCGAGATCTTAGGAAGTGAAAACTCTTTGAGATTCATTTCTAAGCTGAGATTGGTTTTGTCCTTAAACGGAGCAAGTTCGCTTTTGATTTCTGCTGATGTGTATTGGCCAGCTGTGAACATAGCATGAAGCTGAGCAAAGCTGTCTGGCGTTGTGCTATCAAGTTTTGCCAGAGTGAGTTTGTCGATATTTAAGCTCTGTTTAAATGATGGTGTTACCCCTTCATAGATAAAGTTCACCATCCCCTGATCTTTCAGGGCAAATTTGGATAAAGAAAAACCAAAGGCTTCTTGTTCTGCTGGCTGCTCAACTGATTGCGCGTTTGGTTCTTGAATTTGTTCTTGTTCAGCTACTTCATTTTGCACATCTGCCTTTTCTGCATCTGCTTTTTCAACTTGCTCGTGGGCTTCTTGATGAACTGTTACAAGGTTAGAGACATTCTGCTCTGCATCGACAAATACATTGGCGTTTAGCCCCTCGAGCTCGATTGTCTCAATACTCAGGTTATTTGGGTTTAGGTAAAGTTGATCAACATGAATCGAATTAAGTGTAAGCAGAGGTGTGGGATCTATCTTTTGTTCGTTCTCGTTGGTTTGAATCACTTTAGAAGCGAGTAGTTTTCTTACGGTAATAGACGCAATTTGTCCTATGCTTAGCGCCGAGTCTTTTAGTTCATAGTCAATGCTTGGAATGCTTAGTGCGTTAATAGCAATAAGTATGTCCTTGTTATTGCTGGGGCCGAGTTCTAAGTCTTCGCCCTCTAGGCTAACGATGCCATTTGAGTTCAATACGCCTTCGGATGAGCGGCCCAATGACAGCTCAGATGTTGAGATGTTTAAAGAGCTTTCTCGAATAATGAAGGGATCAATATTCAAGGTGACATTCTCTAAAACGACATTTGTGTTCGTTAATTCAAGCGTCAAATTCTGCGCTTTATCAAGAGATAGTTGACCATTAATTTCATAGCTAATGGCTCCCTCGGCTCGTGAGGTAAAATCTTTGGCAAGATATGCAAAAGCTTTTGTTTGCAGCTCTGCGAGGGACGATGAAAATGATGCCTTGCCTGACAATCCTTCATCTGAAGAATGGAAATCAAAGTCGGTGTCTAGATTCAGCGCAGCGTCGTTCACTAAAGCGTCTAGATGAAAGGTCCCTCTAAGTGAGTCGCTAGCTAACGTCAGTTCAGATAGATTAAGCTTGTTTAGTTGCGCGCTATGTTGTTTGTCGTTGTTGCTGAATTCAATGCTGAGAGCATCAATCTCTAACAGCGGTACATTCAAACTCCACGCTTTAGGGGTAGCGTCGTTATTAGTGTTTGTCTCTTGCTCTTTTTGGTTTGAGTTTTCTGGAATATCAAAAGCGGCAACTCGAGTCGCATCACCATTTCGTTCAATGTTTAGTTGAATATTGTCAAAATCTAGGGCGTCGAACGACACGACATTTTGAGTGAGAGACCAAAGGTTAAGATCAATCACGGCTTCAGAGATCTCTATGCCTAAGTTTTTGTCTTTCGTGTTGATGAGTTGGAAATCTTCAATGCTGACTGCGCCTTTGAATGGATTGAGGCGTACATGACTCCCGTCACTTAATTGCAGTTTATAGTCTACAAGGACTTTGGGCGCATAGTACTGAATAAGGTAAGGACTGAGCAGCCAAACAAGCAACAAACTTGCAATGATCAGAACTATCACAAGAGCAAGAAGTCGATTTAATAATGTGTACACAAGCGCATCCTCATTCGAACGAAACTCAGAGAACAAAATACCTTACCACAAGTTCCTTGTCCTTCCATCGATGTTTGGCTTGATGGCCGAATTTTCTTCGGCTTCATGACCGAGGTGATTTACTTTTGACCGACTACATTTTTGCACTGTAAGTCTTATTGTCTAGACTAGAAAGAGTACTTTAGACAACGCTCATATTCAGGTAATAGTCGTGCAATTGAGCATTGTAAGTGCGACGCTTATTCTAATATTGAGGTTTTGTGAGTTATGAATTATTTATCATTGATTGGCGGATGTGTCATTGCATCTGTTTTTGTTTCGGCTTGTAGCTCAAGCTCAAGCTCTTCTTCTGGAGTTGACTTTGTTGAGAACTCAGCTCCAACACCTAATGACCTTGCCGATGTAACGAAGTCTGTCGATAGCGCTCTTCCATCGTATGGTAGCAATCAAACGGTGGCTCGAGGTTTTGAAAAGTTGCGTCATGGTATCGAAGGCATATTATTTCCCTCTCAATCGTTCGCGATTGCGGCGCCGGTGAATGCAACAGAAAATATCAGTGCCTTGTGGGCAAGTATAAACAATACTGACAAAATTCAGCCACCTGGTGGAGTAGTTCAAACCGATGAGGCCTATCCTAATATCACGGGTATCTTCAGAGCAGGTGAAGATGTTGAAAATGTGAATCTTCAAGATTTCATTGGATATCATCTTGAGTCGGGTTATGCGCGCAGCAATGACGATGGCATTTTTAAACCGACGCTCTTTGGTCAGTTGGACGGGATGTTTAATGTGCTGGGTGTTTTAGCGGGAGGAATTCCAGGAGCAATGGCAGCGGGCACATATGATTTTTGTGTGAGAGAAGACGATACAATGACGCTAGACAATGTCGCGTGCCCCGACCCTATCGACAATACGGTTTTTTCAGTGTCTGTGGAAGTGGTTGATATCAGTACCGAGCAGTCTCTGTTTGATCGAGCGGTGCAAGTGTCAGCGGGGGGCGATCCGTTTGTTTGGTATTGGATTCGCAATAGCGTTACGGCACTAAATGTTTTGCAGCTAGAGCCTGTTAATCAAGACAGAAATGCTGTTGGCATTAATACGCTGCTTCAAAATAAAGAAACGGGTGAGATGCGCTTTGAATATCTGAATGTTTCAGATGATTCTGAAAATGATGCGCAATCTAAGTTGATGCGTTTGTTGATTGAGGGGGGCGATGATGCAGATGTGTATTTTGCAGCTTTTGAAGGTAACTCCGGTGGTCCGGGCACTTACCATAACGCTTTTATCGTTGCGGCGGAATCGGCGGTTCTAGCTGATGCCGCGGCGTTTGCTGAGGTGTCGATGAACATTGAAGATCAGCGTGACAGCACTTCTGCTTCAATCACTGGTACCATTTGTGTAGATCTCGCAGACGGTAGTGTGACTAGCTCATCGAATTGTGC
>NZ_LWFH01000423.1:0-1191 GCF_001635725.1 Oleiphilus sp. HI0066 | reverse complement strand
ATGGGGCGGATTGGCTTGTACGGTTTTATTGGCGTTAGCGTCTTCAGCGTATCTTGGTTTAAGTGCGTCAATGACAATTCAGCTTGTCATTATTACTTTGTTGGTCGCAATTATTTCGATTTTCGGTGATTTGACCGAGAGCATGTTCAAGCGTGAGGCGTGTATTAAAGACAGTAGTAATCTTTTACCTGGGCATGGTGGTGTGCTTGATCGTATCGATAGCCTTACAGCTAGTATTCCAGTACTAACTGCACTTCTTTATAGCTTTGCTTGGATCTCTTGGGGTGGTCAGTGAGTTCTGAAGCTGTCTGTGTATTAGGTGCGACAGGTTCTATTGGTTTAAGTACGTTAGATGTTTGCGCGCAGCACCCTGAGAAGTTTTCAATATTTGCTCTAAGCGCACATTCTGATTGGCGGGCGCTACTAAAGCTGTGTTTGGTTCACAAGCCCAAGTATGCCGTTATTTCATCTGAGCAGGTGCGTGCTGATGCGGTTGAGGCGTTTAAAAATGCGAGTACCGACACGGAACTTTTGTTTGGGGCGGACGCGTTAACATTTATCGCTAGCCATAATGAAGTAGATATTGTTATGGCTGCAATCGTTGGTGCGGCTGGTTTATCTTCGAGTTTTGCTGCGGCCCAGTCAGGAAAAAAACTTCTTTTAGCGAATAAAGAGTCTCTCGTGTTGGCGGGATCGCTGCTCATGAATGCAGTGCGTGAGTCCAATGGTGTCCTGTTGCCTATCGATAGCGAGCATAACGCGATTTTTCAGTGCTTACCGCACAACTACGCGTGTGGGAATAAGCCTGGTTCGGAAGTAACCCAAATATTATTGACCGCTTCCGGTGGTCCGTTCCGTTCTTTCAATCGGCATCAGCTTGAGTTGGTAACGCCAGAGCAAGCGTGCACTCATCCCAATTGGTCAATGGGTAGAAAAATATCAGTCGATTCAGCAAGCCTTATGAACAAAGGTTTAGAGTTGATTGAAGCTTGTTGGTTGTTTGATGTTTCAAGTGCCGATATTGAGGTTGTTGTGCATCCTCAAAGCATTGTTCACTCTATGGTTCGTTATGGAGATGGTTCTGTATTAGCGCAAATGGGAGAGCCGGATATGCGTACGCCTATCTCGTATGGTTTGAGTTGGCCTCATAGAATTGAGTTCGGTGTTAAGCCTTTAGACTTAACTGAAATT
>NZ_LWFH01000422.1:0-978 GCF_001635725.1 Oleiphilus sp. HI0066 | reverse complement strand
TGGCTATACAACACTCACGATCGTTCCAGACTTTGATTTAGAAAATCTAAATTTATTTGTAAGCACAATGGTGATTGGGTCATTGCTAGATTTTTACGAGAAATCGACAGGTAAGCAGATCTCTCAACTTGAGGTCCACTTGCCAGTAAACGTATTGTCAGATATTGACCGTTATCGAACTAAATTTGGTGGTGCGACCATTGTGTTAGGTAATGAAACGCTCAAGGTTGTATTACCAAGCAAAGCTCTGGATGAACAAACCCTTACGGCGGATCAGTATGCGTTTCGTAATGCACAACGAGAGTGTCAGTTATTAATTGATCAAGAAAACAAAGGCGGTGAATTTTCTCGACAGGTCAAGCACTTCCTCTTTGAGTTTAGTGAGCGCTTTCCACAACAAGAAGACGTCTCTGAACATTTTGCTATGTCTACACGTACCTTTATTAGAAAGTTAAAACGCGATAACACAAGCTTTCAAAGCTTGTTAGATGAAGTAAGAAAAGAGCTTGTTCTGTTGCGTTTGAGTGATACAAATCAGAGTATTGAGAGTATTGCTTTAAGTGTTGGATATGTAGAAGCATCGAATTTCTCACGCGTATTTAAGCGATGGTTTGGATGTACGCCCTCTGAATTTAGAAGTTCAAATAAATTCTAAGGACACGGAACTTATTTTGGTTCTAAGGTGTCTTTAAAACACAATTTCAGACAAATGATTATTAAGACGAAGATATAATTATATGCGCGATACCCGCCCTCTTTTGTTAGATAGCGATTTCCCTAAAATCAAACGACGTAATATAGAAGTATTGCAGGTCAACTTGGGGTATCTCTGTAATCTAAGTTGTACACATTGCCATGTGAATGCGGGGCCAACACGCACCGAGTTAATGAGCAAAGAGACCGTCGATCAATTGTTGCGACTGATCGATCTGCACGGAATTAATACGCTCGATTTGACTGGTGGAGCACCAGAATTAA
>NZ_LWFH01000421.1:0-993 GCF_001635725.1 Oleiphilus sp. HI0066 | reverse complement strand
TATGGCTGAAGTATTTAGAGGTGGGTTCCAGGCAATTCCACAAGGACAATATGAAGCCGCAGATTCACTAGGTCTAAGTTACTGGCAAAAAACACTGCTGATAATCTTTCCACAAGTAATTAAGGTTTCAATGCCAAACATCTTGGCAACGTTCATCATGCTATTCAAGAATACAACTTTCTTATTGATCATTGGTATTTTTGAATTGTTGAGTACAACACAAACCGCACTTACAAACTCAAATTGGTTAGGAGGGCATGCTCCTGAAGGGTATATATTTGTAGCTGTTGTATTTTGGGTGTGTTGTTTTGGTATGTCGATGATCAGTGCAAATATCGAGAAGAAACTAGATACGAGTCATAGGAATTAGAGGTTATTACACATGAGTGATAATACACAAGAAACAGTTCAGACCGCTTCTTCTGATGAACCGGTAATACAAATTAAAGATTTAAACAAGTGGTACGGAAATTTTCATGTACTGAAAAACATCAATTTAGATGTAAAGAAGGGCGAGAAGATAGTAATTTGTGGTCCTTCTGGTTCCGGTAAATCAACGATGATTCGTTGTATCAATCGCTTAGAAGAATTCCAACGCGGTTCTTTAGTGGTTAATGGAATTGAGATGATTGAAGATGTTAAGAATATCGAAACTATTCGTCGCGAAGTAGGGATGGTATTCCAGCACTTTAACCTGTTTCCGCATTTAACGATTCTAGAAAATCTCACCTTAGGGCCAATTTGGGTTCAGAAAAAGCCGAAAGAAGAAGCAGAAGCAACGGGAATGAAATACCTAGAGCGCGTTAAAATACCGGATCAGGCGAATAAATTCCCTGGACAGTTATCTGGTGGACAACAACAGCGTGTAGCGATTGCTAGGTCTCTATGTATGAACCCACAGATTATGTTGTTTGATGAGCCAACATCTGCGCTTGATCCAGAAATGATTAAAGAGGTTCTCGACGTGATGGTCGAGCTAGCTGATGAAGGGAT
>NZ_LWFH01000420.1:0-498 GCF_001635725.1 Oleiphilus sp. HI0066 | reverse complement strand
TTATTACGCTGCTTACAGCGGCCTGCGCTACACGTTTTTTCCATCCCTCGCACTCACCGCAAGCCTCTCTCACGAAGTCCGTCCGCCCAAACTTAGCGAATTGTTTGGTGACACCGGTTCGTTGTTAGGCAATGACGAGCTGGTCGAAGAGTATGCAACCAACGCGGAACTTGGGTTGCAGTTTTTGCAGGGGAATTCCAACCTTAACTCCTCCTTGTTTTACAGATCACTAAAAGATGCGATTGTCGTTATTTTCGATTCGCGCGGAATAGGTCGCGCTGAAAACGCTGCAAGTGCGCAGATATATGGTCTTGAAGTAGACGGGAGCATTCTATTGACTGAATTTTGGAAAGCTGGGTTAAGGGCGACTTTGCAAAGTAGTGAAGACACGTCTGATATCCCAGCTTTTAAGGGGAACTCTCTCGCTGGCGTGTATGAATCTGCCGCGACTATTTCAAATGAATTGTCGGTGTTCGACTACAAGCTAAATTTGGAGTA
>NZ_LWFH01000419.1:0-557 GCF_001635725.1 Oleiphilus sp. HI0066 | reverse complement strand
TCAAAGAATCTACGCCGATATCTATCAAACGTTTCACATGTTGAACTGCTCGAAGATCTTTCGAGTTCATGATGTAAGTACCATGCTCATCTTCATAGGCANGCATATATTCACTAGGTCTGCCTTGTTCTTGAAGCAGGTAGATTGGCGAAGAGTTTATCCTAGCCGTATCCCCAATATCACTGGAGTCAAAGGTTTGTATTCCGGGAGCTTTAGCGATGATGTCGCCTTCAATTGTTTCTTTCGCTTCATGCGCTTGGTATTTCCAGCGGAAACTGTTAGTACAGGCTCCTTGATTTGAGTCTCGATGGGTCATGTAGCCTGATAGTAAGCAACGATCTGAATAGGCAATACATAACGCGCCATGAACGAAAACTTCCAACTCCATGTCGGGACAACGCTGCTTAATTTCTTCTACTTCGTCGAGAGATAGTCCTCTAGATAGGATGACGCGGGTAAGTCCTTGTTTCTGCCAAAACTTTACGGTGGCCCAATTAACAGCATTAGCTTGCACAGACAAATGAATAGGCATATCGGGCCACTTCTCACGAACCATC
>NZ_LWFH01000418.1:0-1168 GCF_001635725.1 Oleiphilus sp. HI0066 | reverse complement strand
AAGACGTATGGTGGGTGTCGATGGAATGGGCCTGATCATATCAAAGACGCTAGCGCTGTTATGGGATCAGTATGATTTTGTATTGTTAGATAATTCTCCGTCACTCGGCGTGCTTATGATCAACTCTTTAGCAGCCAGCCAGCAGTTAATTGTCCCGGTGCAGACAGAGTTTTTGGCTATCAAAGGGCTTGAGCGAATGATGCATACTTTATCGATGGTCATACGCTCGCAAAAAAGTAATCTGCAACATCTTATTTTGCCGACTATGTTTGATAGACGGACACAGGCCTCATTACAAAGTCTTCGAACAATTAAACAGACATGGGGTGATAACGTTTGGAAATTTGCGATCCCGGTCGATACGAAGTTCAGAGATGCGAGTACCAAGGGTGTGGTGCCCTCAGATTTAGACGCCGTGACACACGGTGTGCGCGCATACAAAAAACTACTTGAAACTTTGTTAGAGAAAACACCCAACGGAATATAAAAGGAAAGGGTGATGACACAGCAAGTATATGATGTGCAGTACCCCTCTTATAACGATCAAATTATTGAAGATTACTTAGATGTTCTATTTACCGCGCCTAAGCCTCTTCAGTTATTTCGAAATCGATTTGAATTGCAATCGACCATTGATGTCGATGCTGTATTGAACGGTAAGAAAGATACATCTGAGTATGAAGCAATGCTGATTTTTCTAACAACGATGATGATTTCGTTTCGTCTTGAACGCAACACTAAGCTTCAATTGAACGTGCTTTCCGTAGCAAAACTGATGCTGCCGCGCATTAAGTACTGTCGTTAATCCACCGAGAATAGGTCGAGCTGTACTGTGTCTCACAACAACGATAAACCTGCTGCTCATAGTAAGAATGATGATCTATTGCAGGACTACTTTAGTGAGATGTTTAGCTCCTCTGGCGACGACACAACGCCAGTTAAATCAATCCAGAAAGCATATTCGAACTCAAGCCAAGCTCCGAGATCCGCAGATCTAAATCCTCAATTAAAAACCAGTAAGCGATCGACCGTACCTAAAGCAACACAATTGTTTGTGGAGCCTGAGGTTAATACGATTACTAGTGGTGTGATTGGCGGCCTTATGCCTAAGCTAAAGGCGCTAGAACAAGAAGATAGTGATTCTAGCGAACAAAAAACAGAGCCTGTC
>NZ_LWFH01000417.1:0-539 GCF_001635725.1 Oleiphilus sp. HI0066 | reverse complement strand
CAAACGCAACGCGCTGTGCACAACTTCCCAGTAAGTGGCAGGAGAATGCCCGAAGCCTTTATACGATCACTAGTTAAAGCGAAAACTGCGGCGGCCAAAGCGAATGGAGAACTAGAACAAATCCCCAGTGACATGGCAAAGGCGATCTCCGACGCGGCAGATAAGCTTTTAGTAAGCGAAGATTTAATGCAGCACTTCCCTGTTGATGTTTATCAGACGGGCTCTGGCACAAGCTCAAACATGAACGCAAACGAAGTACTTGCCACATTGGCAACCGAACTCTACAAAGATTCCGTTAGCGCTAATGACCACATTAACTGCGGTCAAAGCAGCAACGACATCATTCCTTCGACGATTCATATCAGTGCGGCTATCGAGCTAAACGAACAGCTCCTTCCTGCTTTAGAGTACCTTGTTCAAACCACAAGAGAGAAAGCCAAGAGCGTAGATCAATACGTTAAGACAGGTCGCACCCATTTGATGGATGCAATGCCAGTGCGCATGAGCCAAAGCTTAAACAGCTGGGCAACTCAAATTGA
>NZ_LWFH01000416.1:0-1441 GCF_001635725.1 Oleiphilus sp. HI0066 | reverse complement strand
CGCTGGTTAAGGTGTATTTACCACTAGTGGAAGAATACGTTACAGTGCCCTCGTGAAGACTAGAGTTTATTTGGCCGGATGCCGTAGATAAAGAATAGCAATTTTCGCCTGTGCCACTTGCTTCACCTTGATAGTCATAAGCAGTTACAGCGCCTGATTCAGCAATATACAAGTAAGCTTCATCGCCTGTTCGAGAGGTATCATAGACCCCAGAAACAGCAACTATGTTTTCATCTGGTGTACCTGAAGAAGTTAAGGGATCTGAAGAATCAGATGACCCTGAGCTCCCACAACCAGAGATAAAACCCACTACAACTAACGATAAAGTTACTTTTTTCATATTCACAAATACTCCTTTAGTTTGATTGTGANTTTCCTAAAATTCTAACGCCCCGCTAAACGGCGAACGAAACGCAGTGTAGTGAGTCCAGTGGAGGTCGCGCTTTTTGCGGCCGGAACGTGTTTGAGCGGCTTGTTATGAGTTTTATGTGGCACATACTACAACCCCAACCCCTCTTTTACTTCAAAGATTATTTTGGCGATATTCATATCATGCTCAGGCGCTGCAGATAACCCCATATTTTCAGTTGAAGTCACTCCAAGGTACTTTGCTATTGGCTCTGGAGAATCGCTCTCCATTGCGTAAGCAAAAACTCTTGGCAAGTAAGATTGATATTCATCTCTTGCCCAGTCGCTATCGGAAACGCCAATTGGGTCCCATTTATAAAAGAGGATCTCATCGATTCTTTTATAAAGTTCTAGCTGATCTGGTGGTAGCTTCTTTCCCATTACTTACTCATAACAGTTAATTCTACGTACCCGATACGGGTATCACTTTTCAATTAGGTTAACACCTTCGGAACGATCAATTCATTAATAATCATAGACTTATGAGACTTCCGTTTTTTCAAATTGCGCACACTCTTTAGCAAATGCGTATTGAATACGCATTTGCTAATTCATTACCCCTTTAAAATCAGAGCTTTATAAGAATAAGCAATGATACCCGCCCCTCGTGCGGTTATCACAGGCGACCTGTAGATATAATTTGAACCAACACAACTCGACCTCTCGAAGCAGGTGCGGTCAAAGCGTTAAGGTCTTCAATCTTCTTCGAAGCGGGCATCGTGAACTGCGAAGCACTAACAGCCGCTTCTGTCTATCTTGAGACTATGACCTTTCAAACTTTGTTAACAACGTTTTTTGTTCACGGACTCCAAGTCAGGGAATCAATGCTAGGTGAGCTAAGGCATATGGCCAAATTTGGTAACCTAGAAGACCATAAGAGGTAAAATTCAAGCAAAAATGGTGGGCCTTCCCAGACTTGAACTGGGGACCTACCGATTATGAGTCGGGTGCTCTAACCAACTGAGCTAAAGGCCCATTCTTGCTTTGCTCTTTCGAAAATGAGCGAAGGGGATCTCTTCATCTAAGAGAGCCT
>NZ_LWFH01000415.1:0-1080 GCF_001635725.1 Oleiphilus sp. HI0066 | reverse complement strand
ATATTCGCGCGCTTACACTTTATTGTGCAACGAAACGCGTTATCAATACCGAGCAAGCAAACGTTTTAATCGCAGTTATGCTACAAAACTATGCGATGGAAATATTTAAAGTTGATGGGAAAAAACTGAGTAAGAAAGAATGGCTGGCATATTTGCGAGAAGCGAGCAAAACGCTTCTCGCAGAATTGACTATATAGTGAAGCTAGACCCGCACCCACAGGTCGTTGTGGCATTCGGGTTACTGACGACAAACTGAGAACCTTTCAGACCTTCGCTGTAATCTACCGTCGAGCCCACTAAATATTGATACGACATCGCATCAACCACTAAGTTAACGCCCATGTTTTCAATCACAGTATCGTCGTCTGCTTGCGCTTCATCAAACGTGAAACCGTACTGAAAGCCCGAACATCCACCACCTGTTACATAAACACGTAGTTTCAATTCTGGATTTTCTTCTTCCTCGATTAGATTTCTTACCTTAGTAGCCGCGGCATCGGTAAAGACTAATGGAGAAGGGATATGTGACTCAACAACGCTCATTGGGACTCCGGAGTACTCAAACTTCGCGCAATTATCCGCTTATCCGACAAAAACAGTCAAGTATTACTCGCCCTGCGATGCAACTGCCTTCAATGCTACTGCATCTGAGACATTTTCTTTATCCCCAACTACTTGGTCTTCTGGTGAAGGTTGCTTCTGATGAACAAGGTTTCCGTTTACTTCGGCTCCCATCGCCATCTCGATTAAGTTGTAATAGACATTACCCTTAACCGACGCATTTTCAGCTAGTTCGACATGCTTTGATGCATATACATCACCATAAACCGTACCGTTAATGATGATATGTGGTGCAATAACATCACCATCTATTTCACCAATATCACTAATACGAACAACTGCTTCTTGATCATCGGTAGAGCGAATCGTACCTTTGATTAAGCCATCAATATGTAGGCCCCCAGAAAACTGAATATCACCTTCCATGCTCGTTTTACTGCTGATTAGCGTTTCAAACGGAACATTATGAGATTTAGCGATATCTTTGCGTTTGTTTTTTCCCCACATATAAACCTCTAC
>NZ_LWFH01000414.1:0-786 GCF_001635725.1 Oleiphilus sp. HI0066 | reverse complement strand
GTACCGGCGAAACCGGCACTGACGCTGTATAACCATTTTATAAATCATAAGAGCCTAGGTACGGAGGGCTATCATGGAACAGTTATCCAATAACATATTTGAACTTCAATATGCGATGGACACCTTTTATTTCTTGGTGTGCGGCGCATTAGTAATGTGGATGGCGGCAGGTTTCGCCATGCTTGAAGCAGGTCTTGTTCGCGCTAAGAACACGACTGAAATTTTGACTAAAAACGTCGCGTTGTTCGCGATCGCTTGTACTATGTACTTAGTATGCGGTTACGAAATCATGTACGGCGGCGGCTACTTCTTAAGTGCTACTGACAGCGTTGCTTCTATGGACGAAGCTGCAATCGCTGGCGTACTTGCTTCTGCAACTGAAGCTGGTTTCGGCGACATGGGTGAGTACTCAGGCGCGTCTGACTTCTTCTTCCAGGTAGTATTCGTTGCAACTGCAATGTCTATCGTATCTGGTGCGGTTGCAGAGCGTATGAAGCTTTGGGCTTTCCTAGTTTTTGCGGTAATCATGACTGGTTTCATCTATCCAATGGAAGGTTCTTGGACTTGGAACGGCGACGCAGTATTCGGCTTGTATGAGCTTAGCTACAGCGACTACGCAGGTTCTGGTATCGTTCACATGGCTGGTGCAGCAGCTGCACTTGCTGGTGTTATCCTTCTTGGTGCTCGTAAAGGTAAGTACGGTCCTAACGGTGAAGTTAACGCTATCCCAGGCGCTAACCTTCCACTAGCGACTCTTGGTACTTTCATCCTTTGGATGGGCTGGTT
>NZ_LWFH01000413.1:0-21502 GCF_001635725.1 Oleiphilus sp. HI0066 | reverse complement strand
TAGCGTAGCCTCATCGCTCGATTCAACGAAGTGCCGCCGCACTTAGGCACATGATGAAATACACACCCAGCACCTAACAAACGTTCTCGCAATTTATGCTGAATAGACAACATTCTTTCATACTTATTCACTCATAAACTCCCATCTATCATTTTTGAATACAAATGCTCTAAGGACTCAGCAGGGATGTCTAACGAGAAGCGTTTAACCGCAATTTCTGCATAGCTATCAAAAGAGTCCTTATTCCTTTCGACTAAACATGACTCAATTGCTCTTGATAATACATGGCCATCTTTGGGGGGAACGATAAAAGCTGGACTATCTTCAAGAACTTCTCGTAGCCCTATACAATTTGTACCAATAATGGGTGTGCCCGCCGCTAAAGCTTCCATCCCTAAGAGTCCACAAGCCTCCCAAAGAGAAGGCATTAAAACTACATCCACACCCTTAATTGCAGCAGGCATATTGTCTGTGTGAGGCATTTGAACAAATATATCCGACAAACCTTTTTGCTCAATCAGCTCAAATTCTTCACGAATAAAGCCACCCCAACCAAAGGTAAGCACTTTTAACCTGCGCCTGTAGCGTTCATCTTTCGTAATCAGGAATTCAATAGCCTCAACAATGTATTTGAAACCTTTTTGGGCCATAAAACGACCAAAAAAACCTAGCAATAACTGATCAGAAAAACCCAGCTCTTCTCGGAAGTCTCGCGGCTCTTCATTATAAAATTTCTCAGTATCTACGCCATGTAAGATGGTGTATATTCTGAAATCTTCGATTTTTGGAAAAAACTCAAGAAAGTTCGCTTTACAGTCTTCACTTACTACGTGAATAGCGTCCATTCTCCTAAAAGTCAGAGATAATAAGAATTTTTTGAACCTGCCCTTCCAACCTGAAAACTGTCTCTCAAGGAAAACATCATGCACCGTCATGAGGTGAGGTGTCATGTGACGTAAAGGTCTACCTAGCCCCACCAAGGCACCCGCGGTAAAACCATGACAGTGAACCAAATCAAAGCCTCTCCGAACTGTATCTCTGTAGGCGAAGAATAGATCTTTACTCGAATGCTCACAATATACGAAAGACAAAGAGGCTCTACTGCACCTCTCTCTTAAAAACTTTTCACCGCCTTCAAACCTAGGCATAACAAAAGTAAGTTCGTAACCATCAAAACAATTCTGCGAATAAATATAACTAAAATAAGTTAATATCCCTCCAACCGGCCAACGAGCGACGATCAATAGGCGCTTTTTAGTCATACTCCCTATACCTCTTCACAAAAACACGCTCTACGGAAATTATTAAGCCCCCAAACATATACCAGTAGTACTGGGACAAACCAAAGTAATTAATACTGTATACGAGATACATCCAATAAATTGCAACTAATGCATAACTCACTCGCCCCCAAAATAAGTTGTACGAGTGCTCGCAATCATTCATGAGTACCTTTATGCGCTTTAAACCAAACCAAATTTGCTTAAGGTAACCTAAAAACAAGACCATCCCAAAAACACCGATCTCAATTAGAAGCTCTGCATAGAGGTTATGGGAAGCCCTACTTTTACCCCATTCATGGTATTTTACTTCAGGAGTTGTGCCCAACCCATTTCCTAAAATTGGTCTTGTTGTTAAACCTAGTTTCATCTCATTTACCATCCCACTCATTCTCCCTTCAGCAGTTGCTGACGAAACAGTATCTGACGATACCAATGATAAATAGCGATCTTTCTGAATGTCGGACATCACAGACCAAGCAAGAATAGCTACTCCAAAAGCAGAAATAATTAGTAAAAGCTTATAACTAGACCGTTTAAAGACCATCCAACCAACAACGCCCAGCGCGAGCAAAGCTCCACGAGACATTGTTAGAATAAGGGCATATAAAAGAGGCGGGATAAGGACAAGAAAGAAGACTTTACGCTTAATTCCACTCGTCCATAAAAAATAATAAAGGAATGGTACAACCGTGGCTATAACAAAACCGAGTTCATTTGGATTGATTACATCTGAAGGTGCTCCTGCTAACCGTTGAGCAAACCCCTCGTCACCAATAAAAGTCCTATCACCCCAATACCCTTCTGTTAGATTTAGATAAAGCGGCTCGTAAACACGAAAAACTTGGCAAGCTACAAAAACAAATACAAATAACTTTAGTCTTTTCTGGGTATCGATAATCATTGCCGTAAAAAAGAAAAAACATACAGCCTTAACAAAGTCTGGAAAATTATTCAACGCGCTCCCTGGCCATCTTACAAGAAGAAAGCTCAAGCCAAGATAAACTATTAACCACTTAATTTTTTTAAAAGACTCCTGCTGATAAATATCTAAAAACTTTCCTCTCTGAACGAATAAAAGAGCCGTTAACACTAAAACAATCAGAAGGGTTGGACGGATAATCCCGTATCCAGGTATGCGAGCGCTTAGGTGAAGAAAAAAATCTATTAAGAAATATATATATAACCAAAATGTAAAACCGCTTACAGGTTCTGTATTGGAAAGTGACATAGCCTTATCAATAGTTTCTGAAGGACCTGCGGCTAACAAACAACACCTTCCATACGATTGTGCGCCCCTCGAAGTTTTGCCATGAGAGTTTCTACACCATTTACAGACTTGTAAAACTGAAACCACTCCTCAGATGCAGTATGCCGTCTCATTTCATACAATTTTGTAGCCGCCTGACTATCGTAAAAAGCTGTCACAGATGAACAAAAGCCATTCTTTCTTATCACGTTAATGACACCCTCATTGAAGTCATTTGGCTGTCCGTTAGGAAAACAAAAATCTCGATCATTTATACCCAAATTTTCAGTCATCAACTGCATACAATGCGAAACTTCGATCTCTAATTGTTCATCACTGACCTGTCCTAAAGAGGGATGGGTATGAGTATGGCCACCAATCTCAATGCCATGCGACTGCATTTCTCGCAATTGTCCCCAAGAACAAGCTTCATAACCTACTGGGGCAGTCGCTGGAAACTCTATATTCAGGGCTTCATAGAAGCAATTGATCCAAATATGTTTATCTTCATCAGAAATAGAGAGCAAATACCCAACAATTTTACTCCAAAGCAGTGGTCGGGTGTGCTCATTAATTGCTTGAGAAGGAATAGAATTTCCGTCCATTACTAATTCAGAACTCAATACTTCTGCATTGTTTAACGCCCAGCTTATCTGGTCGGGCCATAGCCAAAGCTCTTTATTTACGAAGCCCGTTGTCACAAACAATGTTGCGGGTAATTGGTGTTTTTTCAATAAAGGATAAGCAACTTCATAAAAATCCCGATAACCGTCATCCACAGTTAAAACCAAACTATTTTCAGGCGGTGAGATGCCTTTCTGCTTGCAGGAACGCAGCTCAGAAAGCGAGATAACATTGAAATGTCTCTCAAGGTAGGTGAGCTGTTGATCAAGCACCTTGGAGGAAATATGGCCCGATTCTGGCTCCTTGCTGAACCGATGAAACATGATAATGCGAGGTTCGTTGCGCATGAGCCAACGTATAAAGGCATAGCCTCCTAACGGTCCCAGCATTTGGATTATCTTGGATTTTGAAATCATGGTTAAGCTTTCGTGCTAAGTAGAGGGCTAACGCTCATTTAATACGTTTATGTACAGTTCTTCTTGATGCGCAAGCATAACAGGCAATGTAAGGTTTTCGGCGACTTTTCTTTGTGCCTCTCTGCCAAATGCTGCACGTGTTTCTGCAGCGTCTTTGGCTTCAACCAAGGCATTTATGATTTCTGTCAACTCACTAACATCACCAGCCTCATATAAAAAACCGGTTTTCCCATCGTCAACACACTCCGGATTACCGCCAACAGCCGAACACACTACCGGCTTACTATGCTGCATATACTCAACAATTGCGTTTGAAAAACCTTCGGACTCAGAGCACAACAAACAAATATCAAAACCTTGGATATAATCACTAGCCTTGCTTTGACTTCCTACGAACTCAACACGGTCTAACACATTTAAGTTATCAGCCAGGGCTTTCAGATCACTTGGGTCTCCCCCACCAACGATCACCAATCTCAGCTTAAAGCCTTTACAGGTCAGTTGTGCCACAGCATTAATCGCGTCCTGCATACGCTTAATTGGTCGTATATTCGCGACGATACCCAGAACAATTTCGTCATCGCTTTGGCGCAAATCGATCTTGTTAGCGGCTAGAATCTCAATATCCTGATATCCGTTGTAGACAACATGCACATTTGCAGGTTTATAACCTTCTTTCTCACAAGTAATTTCTTTCACGGCTCTACTATTAACAATAGCAGCATCGACCAGCTTTGCGTTAAAGCGCAGCGCTTTCAAGTAAGAGGGCGTATACCAATAGCCCATATCTCTTCGAGAAATAATTGATTTAATACCTAATAATTTCAAAAGTGGGGGGGCAATAATTGAGGGATCGTTAAAAAAGATATGTGCAAGCTGATAACCATCAATCTTTTTTTTTCGAAGTAACTTAAAAAGCTCCCACCAAGTATTTAGAGAAGACAGTTTCGAATAACCAAGTACAGAAACACCGCATGGAAAACCGTTTTGTTCAATATACTGAGAACAATTAAAGAGAATTAAATGCGGCTGAAACTGATCCCGATCCAACCCTTCAATTAGCTTGTATAGCTGTCCTTCAGTACCGGCATAAGGAGACGTGAAGCTATCAATGATATAAAGCAACTTAACAGGATGTGGCATAAGAATGTAATCTGCTAATCGCTCAGTTAACAACTTCTTTGCCGAGTAAAACTTTTAAGCTCCGAAGCGGGTCAAGAATACCCGCTTTAAAAATATGAACCAAAGCTTTCATATATCGTCCCTGTCTGATAAAGACCTGCCCTAAGCGGAAGTTCAGGACCGCTTTACGTTTGCGAATTGTGCTCGATTTGTATGGGTAGCGTTTTGAAGCAGCTTCCAGAATTTTGAATCCCGTCGTCCAGCGCACATCTTGCTTCTTCGTGCTAATCGAATTTTCGTGCCTTCGATAGTTAAAAACATAGTCTGGCAGGTATGCAAACGTACATACCTCGCTAATACGAATTAGCATGTCGTGATCTTGCGCAGAACGATACTCTTCGTTAAAAAAACCGACTCGATCGTATACTTTTTTACGCACAAGCGAATTTTGAGGCAGCAAAATATAACAGTCCAATAGCACTCTATTGGGATCGTTATTTTCTTTGGGGTCTTCTGGATAAAAGTCATAGTACCGCTGCCCATCACTGTCGACACCGTAGCCATTACAATAAACAAGACCTATATCAGGATTTTGTTCCAAATATGCGACCTGAATTTCAAGTTTATTCAACTCCCAAAAATCATCACTATCTAAGATTGCTATATATTTTCCAGAAGCTTGCTTCAAGCCCAAATTAATGGATGCAGACTGGCCTTTATTTGTATGGCCCTCATGCGCAAGCACAGAAATTTTGTCACCGTACTCAAGTAATTTTTCATACGTGCCATCTGTTGATCCATCGTCCACAACGATGAGTTCAAAATCCTCAAAAGTCTGATTTAAAACAGAATCGACGGTTTGATTTATGTATGATGCACGATTATAAGCTGGAATTACGACACTTACCTTTATAGACTCCATAACGAAGTTACCTTACTTCTGCTTCAAATAAAGGTGGCGGTGCCGCGAAGCTGGTTCCCGAAGACAAAGGATACCCGATATCGTTTGCGACCCCATTTTCATCAATAACATAAACATATAACAACTGGGTTCGATCCAAACTTCCATAAAAAGCTTGCCACGTAATTTGATTTTCAGACCACGAAACGGGTAGTTGTAACTCAGAATGTGTTACGTCACTCCATTGCGCAGCATTGGCTAGCAGCACCCTCTGCGGGGTACTATCTACATATATATCTGCCCCATTGGCACCATTAAAAAGTTGTTTTCCATTGAAGCCAATTAGAGCAACAGAAGGGCTAGAGCCATTAAGGTTCGCAGCATTACCTATATCAAGAATCTCTAGAACTTGACTATTTACTCTACGCTCCACAGTACTGGCAACGAGATCGATATAAATTTCAAGATGATGCCATGTATTAGGTTTAAGGTAAGTTCTAAGCTGGCTATCATTTCCGGCCGTAGTTAGCTGGTCCTGCGTCCAAGATAAGCGTAATCCGTCTTTTCCTGCACTATCCTCCCAAACTCTGATAAATTTAGTCGAACCATGACCGCCGCTGAGCCACCATCCACCACTGCTAATGATCGTATTAGTGGTAAGGGTCGCTCCTGAGCTATTACCCAGCAAATCAATACCATTCCAGCCCAATCCTTTAAGCCCCCCAGAATCAGTTATCTGAAGAGCTATTTGCTTATCAGTTATGCCTAAAACAAATGCCTCAACCGAAGTGCCTTGAAACGTTACCTTTTCACCTTTATCAAAAGAGCCTATGAGATTATTAAATCCAAACTCGTAATACTCATGCTGATCATAATCAGTTCGAAACCACCATGACATATAAAGTTTTTCATTGTCTGAAGGAGGGGTTAACCCTCCATAAGCCCTCGGCCACCCTAGGAAACTATTTGGGCCTCCCCACCTGTAATTACGAGTTCCACCGGCAACTCTCGCATTATCATGCGTCAAATAAGTTGGGGTTGTATATTCATTACTAGCCTTTACCCATAAAGTATCTGGATCTTTTTCAGGCCTAGGAATTCCAAAATCATCAGCAAAACTACTCTGATGATCATTATATACCCCATTCTCAAAAGCATAATCACCAAAATCATATATGACGGGCGCTGCCTGAGCTTTAAATCCATAACCAGAGCCAGTCAATTCGAACACTTCCCTGCCGTCTGAGGGATCGACGTTTGTTATGCTCTTTATCGCTGGGGCTGCATTCAGGCTTGTAGTAATTACAACCATGAAAAACGGCATTAAAATAAAAGTAGAGAGCCGATTCTTAATCATGATGCTTCCTCATATATTGTTTACAATTTCTTCGTAAGTATGGTTGGATCTGCAACTAACGCACGGTCTATAACGCCCGAATCAGACTAGAAGCACATATTTTGCGTAACTAATTCACAATTGAATCTAAAATCTCATTTCCAGTTCAATTTACTCAGTGGAAGAATTCTTTCTCTTGTACGGGTCGCTAAACAAGCTAGTCGCCAATCCGCATGCTTTAGCAATGAAATAATTGACATCTAAAGCAAAAGCTCCAACCAATCGACTAGCATTAAATGTAACTTGTGCCCGATTTACTCTCTTACAAGTAAATAATAAAGGGATCATGACTAACAATATAACGTTCAATCCGCCTAATGCTGGACTGTAAAAAAACGAAAGTGGAAGCATCAATATAAGCAAAGAAAATACAACGACAGCTATAAACGTTTTATCGTCGAACAAACTAGTTTTAGAATGAATAAGACTAGATGAGTGCCAAAACTGCCTTTTGAAAAAGTCCGTTAATGTTTGCGGGTAGCCCATATGAACAACAGCGGCCCCATGTAACTTCCGTAAAGAATAGCCAAGAGAGGCAACTTGATATGCAAGCTTAGTATCCTCACCTGCATTAATTACTTCATCAAAGCCCCCTATCTCATCGAAAATATTCCTCTTTATTATGAAGCTGCCACCAACCAGAATACTAGTCGGGCCATCTTCCGGTTCGGATGCCAACACCCAACAGCGTTCTACCCACGTCGGTTTATCACGGGATAAATAGCTTCCTCCCACTGCTCCAAGCGATGATTCCATCAATAACATATGTACAGAGTCTTTGATCCAGTTTTCCGGTGCAATACAATCCGCATCTATGAAAGCCAATATCCCGCCTTTCGCCAAAGAAGCTCCGAAGTTTCTAACGCCTCCAACTTTACCTCCAAGCTTAGAAACTACTCTTATAGGATATTTACTAGAAATCTCCACTGATTTGTCAGAGGAACCATTATCAACCAAAATTATTTCGTAGCAGTCTTGAGGATAAGACTGAGCCAAAAGAGCGCTGAGGCAACCTTCAACATATTCCTCTTCGTTGTAACAAGGGATAATTACGGAAACAAAAGGAAGTTCATCCACTTCAATAGAGGTCATAAAAAAATCTCTGCTGGATTATTAATAGAAAATAGTTGGAACAGAGATCAAAATGATAACTCGCAAATCATATTCATCTCTCACGTTATCTTTTAGAATATAAAGCGATATAACTTTTACCCATGGCCTCAAGAGTAAATTTGTTCAGAAATAAACTCTTTGATAGCGCAATCATCTCTTCATGTTTAGCCTTTTGACTCAGAGCAAATATCAATCCTTGTTTTAAATCTTCAACTCCAAATCCTTCCGTTAAGATCGCACATTCCTCTGAAGCGAGATATTCCGAAAACTTGACTGGAGTAGAAAGAATTGCCGTTCCCCCTCTCATGGCTTCCAGCAAAACAAGTCCAAAGCCTTCATGTAGACTAGAACATACAAGTAAAGACGCCTCCTCGATTAATTTCGCAGGATTAGGAAGATACCCTGTAAATACCACGCGGTCATCACAACCCAGTCCCGTAACAAGCTCCCTTAAACTTTTATCTAGGACACCATCACCGATAATGACCAGGACAGAATCATTTCCTGTAGACTTTAGTTGCGCAAAAGCCCTGATCAACATTGCAAAATTTTTTTCAGGGCTTAGACGGCCAATTGCAACAACCATATTCTTCGAAGAGCCCATCAATTTTTTCAATCTATTATCAGATTCTGGACCGAAACTAACGGGAGACGTTCTGGGAATACCGTTGTACACGGTAACCAAACGATTTTCTCCGATTAGAGTGCTAATCAGGTCCCTTACATGATCAGAAACCGCTACATTTATGACTCCCTTTCGCATTGCCATATACTGATGCACAGATCTCTTGACCCTAGATTTAAACGACGACTCTAAAAGATATGGATAATCACTATGAACCGTTGAAATTAACTTAGCAGCTGGCAACCTGGTTAAAGATGCAAAAAGAAATGGTGTAAAAGAGTGTGCGTGCACCACATTAGGATTTATCAATAACAACAGCTTTCTGAGGGCTCGATATCCATCAAACATTAATCTAGAAGGATTAAGAACAAAAACGTCACGAGCACCAGAAAAATACTCCCTATCAGAATAATCCCCTTTTAATAAAACAACAAAAGATTCAATGCCATTAGCATTACAATGATCTATTAAATCTCTAACAACAGAGGTAATCCCGCTTTTAGGCCAATGCACAACGTGACAAACCCTCAGGCAACTATCGTTCTTCATTTCCATCGCACAAAACACTTGATTTTCCAAAAAATAAACTTGGCCTTTAAATAAGAGTTTCCTTTATGAAAATTCGCAATCAAATACAATAACTTTCGTAGCCATTCTGGCGGCCATAATTTAGTTTTTTCTGTGCCACGAGTAAAATTAAACGTAATATTAGGTGCTCTTTCTGGCAAGCCAACAGCATTTATTCTCACAGGCCATAATCTGTAAGATATAGAAAGGTCTGTCGAAACATCTATTTGCAGAACGGCCGTCCGCCGCAGCCTTTCATCCCAGGTTAAATCGAAAAGAAAATTCCCCAAGCTATAGGCAATAACAGATCCGTTATAAAGCTCCACTTTTTGAAATATGTGAGGATGATGCCCCAAAAAGATATCTACACCAGCATCCACTATCTCTCTGACACAATGAATATCATTTTCGGTAGGGGTGTCTTCTGCTTCAATCCCAAAATGCAAAGATAAGACAAGAATATCTACATCAGAGCGAATATGCTTAATATCAGAAATGACCGATTCTTTTTGAAACTCTGAGTAGAATTTCTGCCCTGGAATATAGGCTTCTTCAACTGCCGAATAACCTAAGAAACCTATCTTCAAGCCATTAACGGTTTTATACAAAGGTTTAGGTTTTCCTGTATTAGACTCCAAGCAACCAACTACATCTATTCCTTGACTATCTAAAATACCAACCGAATCTAAGAAAGCTGCTCCGCCATGTTGACAAACATGATTATTAGCAACGTTAACTACATTAAAGCCTCCAGATAAAAGTGCATCCGCCGCTTTCGGAGAGCCCCTGAACGCTACTGAGTGAAAGTCACTAGGATCGTAACCCTTATTAGAAATGACACTTTCTAAATTACCAAATACTATATCTCCACTCTTTAAGATTGGTGCAACATCTTCAAATATATGATGAGATCCGAATTTATTGATCTTTGCTGTTGGACCATGCCCGATAGAGAAATAGTGATCTCCAAAACAAATATCGCCAACCGCAGTGAATCGCAATTTTACCTCGCCATTAGACTCGGTCATAACTAAGCTCACTAACAACAGCCCTAAATTTACCGCTTTTCGTTTTTTCTATCTTTCTATTTGTTATCAACTCAACGCCAATTCCGGGACCAATTCTCTTTCTTAACTCTGTAACCAGATCACTACCATTACCCTCAGTGAAACTCGAATCTGGTTCAACAATTAACTCTAAATCTCCATTCGCGAACTGAACAATCTGAGCTGCTTTAATGTTGAAATCTCCTTTAAAAATAGGGTCTAGCCTGCCAACAGGAGTTCCATCCTTTTTGTATAACAACTCATCTGTTCTACCTGTCAAGCTAGTTATTTTCTGATATCTAGCGTTGCTATGATCAGACAATTCAATTTGAACAGTATCCCCGACGCAATAACGTAACATAGGCATATTTCGATTAACCAAACCAGTAACAACTAAGTCACCTATCCCTTGTCTCATAACTAGCCCAGTATCGACCAAGACTTCTGCAACCCCATGTTCTGGCTCTAATTTCATACATTCATCATTTTTCTGAGTCGCAAAAAAGGCCATCTCTGTACACCCATACTGATTCACAACAGGCGCATCAAAAGCCTGCTCCAACGCCTGTCTCTGATATGGAAAAAGCGGCTCTGCAGTTGTCATGAGAAGCTTAAGCTTTAACCTAGGTAAGTCTCGGGAGTTAATGTATTGAGCAATAGGGACAATACTTGAAGGATAGGCAAAAATTTCATCAGGTTGGTAGGTAGCGAGCTTTCGATAGTAATACCCTAGATTACCTTCGTTAAGATGGTATGAGGACATAAGCAGATTCCGCCCAACTGCATCATACCTCCAAAATGGCGGGTAATTTTGATCACTAAGCATAATGACGCGACCAAATAATGTCGCTCTTTTTGACCTGCGAGTGAGACCGTATTCTACTCTTAAGCGCGTAAAAAACGCGTAGTGTTTAGTCCTGTCCTGCGGAGAGCAGTATATGGTTAATGGCGTTCCGGTCGTCCCACTTGTATGTAATTTAATTAGTTTCTTAGCAGCAGGCTCTCCACCTAGAACAAACCGTTCTGGTGCGTCTCTCACCTCTTCTTTCGTAAGAACAGGGAAGCGCTGAATATCTTCCAATGAGCGAATGTCTTTAGCGGAAATGCCTTGTGAATTGGCCCAGTCGCGATAATGAGGTGAGTGGTTTATTGCCAGACGCGCCATACTCACAAAGCGTTCAGATTGAAGCTGTTTTAGTCGCTCTCCAGAATAACGTCGACTTTCCTCTAGCTCACGCTCAAAAGCATCTGCACCTTTGC
The DNA here is from genome assembly GCF_001635725.1 of Oleiphilus sp. HI0066. Lineage (NCBI taxonomy): Bacteria > Pseudomonadati > Pseudomonadota > Gammaproteobacteria > Oceanospirillales > Oleiphilaceae > Oleiphilus > Oleiphilus sp. HI0066. The sequence goes on along the minus strand of NZ_LWFH01000413.1, from coordinate 9,903 downwards.
CATAGCGCTCTTTATATAACCTCCAGCCCATTAAGGAAACAGCGATGTTCTGCATCCAAACTGGACTTAGGTAGTAGATGCTCTCCAATGATTTATTCACACAGAGCCCTTGTCTTTGAGTATAGACATATATTGATCTAAATACGCCGCAGCCATTACTTTCGATGAAAATGTCTTCTTGAACACCTCCCAAGAAGCATTCGTTTGTTGCTTTATCTCATCTTGTTGAAGAAGGAATAACCCTAAAACATCTTCTAACGACTCAATCTTTCCAGGCTCTACCAAATACCGATAGTTTTCCCCTAGTACAGTTGAAATAGCTCCTACATTCGAAGCTACAACTGGTAGCTTCGATCTAACCGCCTCAAGTAATGTTATAGGCAAGCCCTCTGTCAATGAAGGCATCAACAAAACATCAAAGTGTGACATCAAAGACCCTGCATTATTAACATAACCAGCAAGAAAAACATTCTCAGAAAGACCGTTATCATAAATTAAACGTTCAAGCTCTAATCTCTGCCCTCCCTCTCCATAAACAATAATGCCAAACTTCTCCTTGAGGTCTGGCCTTTTTTTATAAAGAGCAGCTAATGCTAAAACTAATACATCAAAGCCCTTCTCAGGCGAAAGTCGCCCAACAGCGAGCCCTAAAAGATCAAACTTATCCCTGAGGACCTCTTCTTGGCCCCTCAATTGTTCTTGCTCGTATCTCACGGGCAAACCATTAAAAACGACTTGCGTCTTTGCTGCCTGTTTTTGGATAGCGGGGATTTTTTCCATCGCGTTACTCACCAAAATAATGCGTTCAAAATTTCGTAAAGCGACGCGATCTAAAACTTCATACAGCCACATTTTCGAGAAAAGTTTTGGGGCCACGTACCCATGCACTGTCGTCACAAGCTTAACTTCATCAGCGCATTTTTTCGTTAGGGCTAATAGAATATTAAACTTATACCCGTGGGAATGCAGATGAGTAAAACCTTGTTCATGTACCCACTCCCAAATCTCTCGCATTCCTTTGACATTCAGCCCGGCCTTCATCCGCCACGCTTTGCATGGGATTCCCAGTCGCTCCGCTTCTAGCTCAATGGCTTTTGGTTTTTCATTGACTGTGCCGCAACTTAAAATAGTCGGTTGAAGTCCTTGTTTAATTTGCTCGCTACAAAGCGTGAGTAACATTTTCTCGGCACCATAAAGTCCACCGCTATCAATAAGGTGCAATACTTTAATTGTCGGCTCGATCTTATCCACTACCCCGCCCTTGGTTTCCAGATCACTTGTTTCTCACCTTTCAAATACCGCCATGTTGCATGTGCGCAAGCCACGTTTAGTAAGGTGAAATAATAAGGGAGGGTAAGATAAACAGGAGCTCGCTCATCACTCATTCGTAGTTTCCCGAGAAATGCTAAGGCATAGAACATCACTTGAATAAGCAGAGTTAATAAATAAAACGGAGAAGCTGATAAAAGTGCAACGTTGCTAAAAAAACAAACCAATAAAGGGATAAACGCCAAATACCGAAGTAACTTGTGCGATAGCATCTGAAATGCAAAGACCCCATGTTTAAATGGATTAAACAAGGTTCGCATATCGTGCATTGCCCAAAGCGCTCTAAGTGATACGCGAACACGCATATTATATTCGCGCCCTGAGTCATCTAGAGCTTCTTCTTTGAGGAGAGCTTGCTCTTCGTAGACGACGCGATAACCTTTTTCGGTAACTTTTAATGGTTGAACAAAATCCGGCAATTGATCTGGACGAAGCTGTTCAAACAAAAATGAACGAATCGCGTCGATCCCACCGTCAACCCCAACAACTGAGCCAACTTTCGTTTCTTGCTCGCGCAGATAGTTTTCATACTTCATATAACTAGAACAGCCGTCACCTACAAGCGAACCATCACCAGTGACGTAGACCATTTTTCCGGTGACATAACCTACCTCTGCATCCGCAAAATTTGCCACGATTTTCCGTAGAGCATCAGCCGCGTAAAGCGAATTCGCATCAGAAAAGACCAGTATGTCTCCTGTTGCTTGAGGAGCGATGAGATTAAGGCCAGAAGTTTTTCCGGCACGAGGTGTTTGGCGGACTAGGCGAATCGAGACGCCAGCAGACTGTTTCAAACTGGGGTCAGAGCCCGCTAGCGGTGTCTGACCCCTTTGTTTTGCTGCTAGCTCTTGAACGATGTCATCAGTACGGTCTTCTGATTCATCTGATACAACGATAATCTCTAGCTTGTCGCTTGGATAATCTAAAGCAAGCTTATTATTGATCGTGTCAGCGATATCTTTCTCTTCATTAAATGCAGCAATGAGAATAGAGACTTTTGGTTCGAAGGTCTCATCTTTAGAAATTGGATTCCCCCGCCCTGCGATCAATTTAATTACAACGGGATATCCCAAATAGATATAGACGACAAGAAAAGCGCATAGCCAGAATAGGAATTCCATTATGCACCGCCCTTTAAATTTTCTAACAAAAACAATGGATTCCGCATCAAGTGCGGAATGACAGAATTATTGCCCTGAATGGCAGCGTTATTACTCAGGATAACGACAAGGTTGATAAAGGTCATGCAGCCCCCTTATCAGGTCGCGAGCTCAATAATCCCTTCTCGATTAGCACGTTTTCCATGCTATCGAATTTAAAATCTTTCAACAGTTGCGCTAAACGCCCTTGGCATTTCTCGAGATTGTTGTAATGCCTAAATGTTGATTTCCAGCCAACCCCAGGAACACGCGGCTGATCAGGATCAACCTCCCAAGGATGAAGATAAAACATGAATGCATTTTCTTCACGATTGATTTTACCGAGCCCAAACTTGGTAAACCAATACGGGAATAATCGAAAATATCCGCCACCAGCGATAGGCAATTGATAGCCTGCCATTTTTATAGAGCTAATCGGAAATTCAACAATATCCCCTTTCTCAGAACCTTTATATACATGCGGCTGCTGAGGAAAATCTGGAATACCGTAGAGATCATGTCTGACAGGAAAAATACTCGAATCGTATTCAAAACCTGCTTCAACTAGGGTATCAATCGCCCAAAGTGATTTTTCTGTTACTGAGTAACTAGCCGCTCGGTATCCACGAACCGGAGCTTGGGTAATATCTTCTAAGATCTGTTTTGATTTGAAGGTTTCTTCGCGAAACACTTCAGGGCTTTGGTTGTAGATAAGCTGATGACTATACCCGTGGCTGGCAACCTCATGCCCTTGTTTCGCAATTTTCTCTACGACGCTCGGATAATGATCTGCAACCCAACCTAGGGTAAAAAATGTTGCGGTAAGGTCTGCATCATCAAACATTTGAAGCAAGATATCGACGTTGCGCTCAACCCTACATTCTCGATCTTTCCACGAATCAACAGGTACTTGCGATTTCAGCGCGGCAACGTGAAAGTAGTCTTCGACATCAATAGTTAGCGCATTGGTAATTTTAGGCATTACAAAAACTCCCAACGCAAACCAACACCAACACTCAATTCGTCAAATTCTCTGGGCTCGACAGTGTCGTTTGTTCTTGTTTCGTAAGTAACAAAACTATCTGCATATAGCTCTTCAACTAACTGATATTTTAACGATGCAGTTACGGTATGCGTTGTATCAACCCCCAGGCCTTTGATTAAACCGAAGCTTTCACGCGCATATTCATATTCAAAGCGAGGGATGAGCCGAGAATAGAGTTTAGGAGAGAAGCCAATCAAGGCGCCACGATAGCGCTCAGTAAAGTCTTGCAGTTTGAAATGACTTTCTTCGTATATCAGCCCTATGTCATAGGTGAACGCATCGGCGTCCCTAGAGGCATTAAAGTTAAAACGCGACCTTGTTTCGATATCTGTTGTGGTGGTTGCTTGAACGGGATCAATATCAAGCCTGTTGCCGGTCTCATCATCTTCGAAACCAATCGATGTATCAGAAATTGAATGGTTATACTTTAAGTCAAAATTATGCCAGAGAAAGGCCTGTCGAGTGAGTTGCACGTCTACAAAACCGCCTGTCTCAGATTCGGCAACGGTACCATCATCTGACTCAACCTCTTGCTGACCAATATCTATTTTCAAAAGCCCATCAACGTAAGCACGTGATAACGCTAAAGACACCGAGCCATTACTGATCTCTTCGTCACTGTCGCTTTCAAGCACCTCAGAATAACGGGTATTGAGGCTAACAGAGGTGAGGCGATTAATTTGATGCGAAACAGACGCCGAACCTTCAGCACGTTGGTTATCATCTGCATCGTCTTCCGAGTTATCAACGCGAACATAATTACCGCGCAAAAGAATATTTGTTAGGCGTGACACCGCATAGTTAATGGTTGGACCGGTTCGAAAAATATTCCTGAACTCACGCGTATCGGGGTTCTCGTCTTGACTCGTATCGGAGACAACATCGGTACGCGAAAACGTGGCCTGCCACTCAAGAAAGTCCTCAACCAAATCAACCGTAAATAAGCCAAAGCCGGAGGTCAGTGAGGTTTCGTCTTCGTATGTGCCTTCGTAGTAATGCTCATTTTGTAACTTGAGGGTTGCATCCGCTTTAAAACGCTTTCGTACTTCTTCAACACCTAGTTCGGCGTACGTTGTTTGAATAACATCGGTTTCGGCATTAGTGTTTGTGCGTCGAACGTTGTCCGTATGTTCGATTCGGGAGCCAATCGCGCCCGTTGCCTCTGTCGCATGGGATTGACTAGCAAACACCATCAAAAGAAAACAGGAAATAAGCCCCGATAAAACGCGTTCGCGGCAAAATTGAATGTCCATGTATCACTACTCAATTAACAATTTTGTTTTAGTTGTTGTATATCAGACCAGCTAATTTATCTTCGCCAACGATATCGATCGCAATCTGAACCTGATCACTCGTCACTCTCGCATGAGGGACCACTAACACGACCATATCCACGATGCCCGCCAAAATACGCGCTTCAGATGAACTAGCCACAGGAGGCGCATCAATAAAAATATAACGATCAGAATAGCGATGTTTCACTTCATCAATGAACGAAAGCATTTTTTCTGATTCGAAGTACTCAGCCGCGCCTTCGCTATTTGATCCAAGAGGAATTGCTCGTAATCGCGGTACGCCAGTCGCATAAACGATGTCTTTAATACCAATAGCGGGGTCACTAAGATAATCAGTAATGCCTATCTCTGCTTCACCAAAGATTAAGTTCTGAGCATATGGAGAGTAGAGGTTTGCATCTAGAACCAAGCTTGTTTTGGCCTTATCTAGCGCAAACACAGAGGCAAGGTTCTGCGTCACATAACTACCGCCACCACCATGGCTCACCGAACTAACCATGCATACAAAGTTTTTCTTTTTTTGATGCTGCAGTAACTGCGTTCTTAGCTCCCGAAATATATTAAGCACTTGAGGGCTATTCATACCCGGGTAAATCAGCTTTCTTTCATCTAACTCTTGTTGAGTGAACTTATCCACTTCTTCCATTTGATCAATACGTGGATTCGATTCTGATACAGCCGCTTTGGTCAACTCGCTCACAGTAACACTCCCATATGAAACGCCACAGCTAAGCCTGTATAGGCTGCAAAAATAGCCAGCGCCAAGATTCCACAAACGACCATATCACTGCGTCTCAAACGCTGTGTAAGCGGTGTATTCACATGAGGAATAACAGCTAATACGCGTGCATCCATAGCATAAATAGATGATGCAAAGCGGATTCTCGGATCAAGCAGTACATAGGCGACAGCTAAGCCGATCACGAACAATATTCCTAACACTGGACCAACTAATACAAAATGTATAAAACGTAAACCAGAGGGCATCAAAGGCGGCAAGGGTGGCTCTTGAATTCGATACGTCACACCCTGCCCCTCGATATTCAAGGTCATTGAGAGACGGGCCTTCTCTTTACGCTCGAGCATATCCTCATAAATTTTCTTGGTCACATCGTAGTCACGTACAAGCTCCGCTTCTACTGCGCCACGCTCAGCGACACGCTGACGGCGATCGAACTCATTGATTAGCAAACCATCTAGAACAGTTAAACGCTTTTGCTTGGCTTGAATAGATGTTTCGACTTGAGAGATACGGCTGCGCAATTCTTGATAAAGAGGGTTAAGCAAGACCTCACTGCCCTCTTCGAGCTCACGAGGCTCGCCTTTATTCTCTTGCGCAATCGCTCGTTCAAAGGCTTCCTGTTCTATGACTCGCTTCAAATCGGCAATTTGGTAACGCAGTGTAATAACGTCTGGATAGTCTTCTGTGTAGGTCAGCAACAAGCTTGACAATGTTGATTCCAATTCGGCTAATCGCACCGCGTAGGCATCGACTTTTTTGGTGGTTGCGGCGAACTCAGACTCTTTTGAAATCTGTTGTTGCAAAGCCTTTAGCGTAATTTCGTCTTCGTCAATCGAGATCTTGAGCTCCTCGATTTGGTTTCTCAAGCGCTGAATACTCGAGCTGACATCTGTATCACGCCCATCAAAATTACGAGCTGTAAATTCTTTTAGCTTGTTCTCGGCAGATACAAGCTGCTCTTTGTATTGCTTCACTTGATTGTCGATAAACAGGAATGCTTCACGGCTTTCTGCTCGCTGCTCATCAGAGCTTGTTCGAATAAAGGTATCGATAATTGCATTCAAGCCCTGATAAGCCTCATCAGCACTCGACGCAGAAAAGTCGATAGACATATAGCCTGAGCCGATTGACTTTACTTTGATACTTGCACGAAGTGCAGTGATATAGTTTGCCATTGAAGAAGGCGTTTCTTCTGTTTTAGCGCCGTATACGTTTTTCGCAACAACGGCCAACAAACTTGGCGAATAAAGCTTCTCACGCACAACCTTTGTACGATCTTCAACTTTTGACTGTTTCGCTTGCTCAGCAAGCAACGGCCCTAAAATGTTTTGGTTATCAGCGTAAATCGTAGCAGATGTCTCGTACTTAGACGGCCAAAACATACCCACCACTAAAACAGCAAAGCTCACAAGCGCGAAGGCTGTGAGCACAGAGAATTTGCGTTGCCAAAGCTCTCTAAAGATAACGTTGGCGTATTGCAGAATTTGAGCGAAATCCATCGAACTTAGAAGCCCCGCTCAGGTACGGTGATGATGTCTTGTGGGAATAGGCGGTAATTAGAATCCAACACACCTTTTTCAAGAATATCGTTCAAGTAAATAGGATATACCTTCGCCCCTTCCGAGGTTTGACGATACAATTTTGCTTCGTTGCCATTCGCAAATGGCGTCAAACCACCTGCTTCAAGAATCACATCTAGCACGGTGATGCCTTTGCGGTAGGCAATCGAACGCTGTTGCGCGACTGCACCAGTTACGCGGATTCGGTGAATAAATTCAGCACTCGTTGGGTTCGTAACAATTACTGTTACCTTCGGCGTTCGAATAAAGTCGCCTAGTTTTTCTTCAATCGTTGCAGACAGCTCACGAGTACTAATACCATCTACTTTCAAATCGCCAACTAACGGAACAGAGATTTTGCCATCAGGACGAACGGTCACGTTCACTGACAAATCAGGATTTCGCCACACATTCACAGATACCGCATCGCCGATACCCATTAAATACTCTTCAACGACACCGATACTTGATTCAACTGGTTGTTCTTCAACTGTATTCACAGAGCTACACGCATACAGCCCCATTAGCGCAGCTAACACAGCCACTTTAGACACTACTCGCTTAAACATACTTTGGTCCTTCAACTCTCATTCTTTTAAGTGTACCGCAATACATAGAAAGGGGTCAGAGTAAAAGTACTCTGACCCCAATATTTCTAATGCACACCTTTTCCAAGCAACACCACTTCAACCGTCTGAATGACGATTAACACATCCATAAAAAAGCTATGGTTCTTCACATAGTACAAATCGTATTTGAGCTTATTTCTTGCGTCTTGCACAGATGCGCCGTATGGATACTTAAGCTGCGCCCAGCCCATCAAGCCCGGTTTAACTTTATGGCGAGCATCGTAAAACGGAATTTGCTCTTTTAAATCTGTAACGAACTCAGGACGCTCAGGTCGCGGCCCAACAAAACTCATATCACCGGTAATTACATTCCATAGCTGCGGCAGTTCATCTAGACGCGTATTGCGAATAAACGCGCCTACTTTTGTCACTCGCGAATCATTCTTCTGCGCCCAAACTGCTTTGCCGCCTTTTTCAGCATCTTGGCGCATACTGCGAAACTTGTAGATGGAGAACTCTTTACCGTTATAACCCACGCGTTTTTGAGAGTAGAGAACAGGAAAGCCAGATTCCAAAGCCACCGCTAAAGCTGTAAGCAACATAAATGGCCACATGATCGCCAATATGAACAGAGCAATACTTAGATCAAAAATGCGCTTTACGATGTCTCGCGCTTGAGAATAAGTAAAGCCATTGGAATATAAAGCCCAACCTGGACGTAACATAGAGATTTCTAGGCGCGTCATTTCTCGCTCCAAAAACTCCAGAGGCTCTTTCACACTCACACCTGATAGCTTGCAGTCAAGCAATTCATCAACAGGAACACCACCACCCTCAGTACGACGACGTTCATCTGGCGCAACAACTATCTCTGTCACATTATGCGCTTTCACAAAGCTCAGCCAATTTGCCGGCACAGGAAGCAGTTGATCAGCGCCAACGACCACTTCTTCTGCCCCTGAAGGAACACAACCAATCAGCTTAAAACTACGCGCTTGGTCTAAGCTACTTAAACGCTCGATAATTTCTGCAGCTTGATGTCCTGCTCCCAATATCACAACATTGCGACCAAGATTGGCTAAATCGACCACCCAATAAAAGACCAAACGAATCACTAAAACCGATAAAAACGCAACAATCACAGCATAAGCAAGTACGCCTCGCCCTAAATACAGTCCCGGAATTAAAAAGAACAAAACGGTCAGCGCGATCATGCCTAAGAAGCAATAGGCGACAAGCGTACGCAGCATCATGCCTGTTTTTCCTTCTTGAAAAACAGAGGTATAAACGCCCATAGCCAGCGAACAACAATTTAAGATAAGAGCAAATAAAAATGCTTGAACAATTGGGTTTTGTAAAAATAACTCAGTCTCTGAGAAGTAGTTGCGAATATCCACCGCAACAAACAATGAGACAGACAGAGCTGCGAATTCTAGCGCGCCCAAAAAGATAAATTTGCTATGAAGGTAATGATTTAATATGCGAACGTGTGCCACGTCGGTACTTCCTGCTGTAACTACTTATGTCCTGTGCGTGACAAATTGCCACATAAAAGTTGCGCTATTATGAACTCAAGGCTGTAATATAAAAAGCATAGCTTAGTTATATATAAGAGAAAGTTAGTTATATAAAACTATGTAAAACAACAAGATAATTGATGTATAGAAGAAACAAAGCATGGACCAGCAAGTGAAATTGTGCGTAATAGGCCAAGGCTACGTCGGCCTTCCGCTAGCAGTAGAATTTGGAAAACTTTACCCAACTATCGGTTTTGATATTAAAGAAGACCGAATCAGAGAACTCCAATCAGGCATCGACAGTACGCTTGAGTGCTCAAAAGAAGAACTCGCAGAATCAACGCAGTTAAGCTTCAGCACAAAGCTTGAAGACATCGCAGAAGCGAATGTTTATATCGTCACCGTTCCAACGCCGATCGACGACTATAAGACGCCAAACCTAACACCATTGATCAAGGCCAGTGAAATGCTGGGCAAGGTCGTTAAGCAAGGCGACTATGTCATTTACGAGTCAACCGTATACCCTGGCGCTACAGAAGAAGATTGCATCCCGTTGATCGAAGCTCGCTCGGGACTAAAACTCAACGAAGACTTTTTCGCGGGCTACAGCCCTGAGCGTATCAACCCAGGCGACAAAGAACACCGCGTCACCAATATCCTAAAAGTGACTTCTGGCTCAACCCCAGAAGCTGCTGAATACATCGATCA
>NZ_LWFH01000412.1:0-749 GCF_001635725.1 Oleiphilus sp. HI0066 | reverse complement strand
ATTGGTTTTGCTGAGGGCGGCGATATTTTTCGAGGTAAAGCTGACGTTCTTGTTTGCGATGGTTTTGTTGGGAATATTGCACTAAAAAGCGCCGAGGGTGCGGCAAATATTATCCTTGATGGGGTGAAGGCCTTTTTTGAACGTTCATGGTTTACGCGCTTGTTAGCGAAGTTGTTGGCGCCACATATGGCTAGTGCGCTGAAACAGCTTGATCCCGATACGCACAACGGAGCAATGTTTTTAGGATTAAATGGCGTTGTGGTGAAAAGCCACGGCAACGCAAAGGTAGAAGCGTTTGTGCATGCAATTGAGCTTGCGGATCGCGAAGCACGCTCTAATCTACCTGAAAAAATTAACAAAGCACTAGAGTTCATCGCTTTCGACTAATTTGCGGTGATATAAGGAGGTTTTATGTCGTTGGTATTTATGTTCCCCGGTCAAGGATCGCAAAGTGTGGGCATGATGGCTGATTTGTTAGCATCATCAGAGAAGGCAAATCAGGTGTTTGCTGAAGCTTCTGACGCGATTGGTATCGATTTAAGAAAATTGGCGCTAGAAGGTCCTGAAGAGAGAATTAATCAAACAGAGATTACGCAGCCATTGATTCTCACCGCTAGTATCGCAGTATGGGAAGAGTGGTGTGCTCAAACAACGATTCGACCGGACTTTATGTGTGGCCATAGCCTCGGTGAGTACACCGCGCTCGTTGCCTCTGGCGCTATTTCATTGTCTGATGCCGTTAAACTTGT
>NZ_LWFH01000411.1:0-945 GCF_001635725.1 Oleiphilus sp. HI0066 | reverse complement strand
GTACCTAGACTATAAAACTACATCGTTTCCATTTTGAGGAAATCAGTGAATAGCGTCCAGCTTTGGATATCCGCTCTTTCTTGATACTTTTCCGAACCAAATACAGTGAAGGCATGAGGCGCGCCGCCATAAGTCACCATTTCATGATCCACCTTCGCAGCCTCAAGCTCATCCGCTAGATTCGCGAAATCTGACATTGGAATAATCGAGTCTGCCGTACCATGCATCACAAGAACTGAGCCCTTTGTATTGCTGTAGCCTTGCCCTTCTGGGGTCGTCAAACCACCGTGAAAGCTAGCAAATCCTTTTAGTTCGGTACCTGATCTCGCCAGTTCTAACACGGCTGCGCCACCGAAACAGTAGCCCATCGCAACGGCATTACTCGTATCAGCACCAAGCTCTTTTGCTTTAGCTAAACCTGCTTGCATGATTGCGCGCATTTTCTCGCGATCTTTGTATAGCTCACCAGTATGCTGTTTTTTATCAGCCGCTTCCGTTGGACGCACGCCTTTACCAAATAAATCGACAGCAAATACTGAGTAGCCAAGTTCGTGCAGCATTTCGCTACGCTTAACTTCGTATTCAGTTAGGCCATCCCAGTCGTGAATCAAATAAACTAACGGTGCATCTTTATTATCGCCTACAACAAAGTAGCTTTCATACGCTGTGCCATTCAACTCAAAATCAACATTTTTACCGGCGTGCTTCATACCGTGCCCATCAGCCACAGCAACACTAGCACCTATTGAAACAGCTACCGCAGCAGCCCCGACCAACCCACGAGAAATATTCATAGTCACCCCTTTTATTTCGATTGCGTTTTATATCGTTTTCGATTCAAGTATCTGCGCTTCATTGTCAGCCACTTGCTTTAGACCAAATTTTGCTACGCAGTTAGATTCTACTTAGATGACTATTTTTCATGCAAATCACCTCATTTGAGGG
>NZ_LWFH01000410.1:0-1008 GCF_001635725.1 Oleiphilus sp. HI0066 | reverse complement strand
TAAAACAGGGATGGCGGTTGTTGCAGGTGAGCTAACTACTTCTTGCTATGTTGATCTAGAAGATATCGTTCGTGATGTCATTACAGGTATTGGTTATAACAGTTCAGACGTTGGCTTCGATGGTGAAACCTGTGCAGTATTGAACGGTATTGGTAAGCAATCTGTTGATATCAACATGGGTGTTGATCGCGCTAAACCAGAAGATCAAGGTGCGGGCGACCAAGGTTTGATGTTTGGTTATGCGACGAACGAAACACCTTCATTGATGCCTGCTCCAGTTTACTACTCTCACCTATTGGTTCAGCGTCAATCAGAGATGCGTCGTAACGGAACGCTTCCTTGGTTGCGTCCTGATGCGAAATCTCAGGTCACGATTAACTACGAAGGCGACAGCCCAAAAATCGATGCCGTTGTTCTTTCAACGCAACACGATCCTAGTATTTCTTTGGAAGATTTACGTTCAGCTGTATTGGAAAACATTATCAAGCCAGTACTACCAGCTGAATGGTTGCACGAGGGCACCCTTTATCACATCAACCCAACCGGCAACTTTGTAATTGGTGGCCCAGTTGGTGACTGTGGTTTGACAGGTCGTAAGATCATTGTTGATACCTACGGTGGTATGGCGCGCCATGGTGGCGGTGCATTCTCGGGTAAAGATCCATCAAAAGTTGACCGTTCTGCTGCTTACTATGGCCGTTATGTAGCGAAGAATATTGTTGCTGCAGGTTTGGCAGATCGTTGTGAAATCCAAGTTTCTTACGCGATTGGTGTTGCAGATCCAACATCCATTTCTGTGAACACATTTGGTACAGGTAAGATTTCCGATATCGAGCTTGCGAAAGTTATCCGCGAAGTATTCGATTTACGCCCTTACGCTATTCAGACTCAACTAGACTTGCTGAACCCTATGTATCAAATCACTGCTGCATACGGTCACTTTGGTCGTGAACCAGAAGAAGTGACTTACGAGTATGAAGAAGGTGGTGAGAAAAAATCGAAGACATT
>NZ_LWFH01000409.1:0-989 GCF_001635725.1 Oleiphilus sp. HI0066 | reverse complement strand
ATCGATCTTGCCACACCATCAAATAGCAAAGTTATATCTCACATACGATTGTCCGATAGCGACGGCGATGGTTTATCAGACTCAGATGAATTACTTGCAGGTACGGATCCTCTAAACCCAGATACCGATAATGATAGTAATTCTGACTACTATGAGGTGAAACTTCGTAACTCAGACCCTCTCGATGACACCGATTTTGTGGATCTAAATGATGATCTTGATCAAGACGGGCTGCTAGACGTTGCGGAGTATGCTGCGGGAACAAGTTTAAAGCGAGTCGATAGTGATGGGGATGGTTTGCCTGATGGCTATGAGGTAAATGTTAGTTTGACTGATCCGTTGAGCAAGGATAGTGATGCAGATGGTTTGTCAGACGGTGCAGAAGAGCTTATAACAAATACGAATCCAAATCTTGTCGATTCCGATAGTGACGGTTTGGGAGATGGCTTTGAAGTCGCAAATGATTACAACCCTCATGATACTGACACACGCAATAATGGTGTTCAGGATGATATGGAACTTAGCGATGCTCCCGTTTCAGACCTTATTGAGATCGGTGATTTAGCCAACTACCGTTATGCAGAAGACTATAACCCTGTCCCAGCTGGGACATGCTATGCAAGTTGGCTTTATCAAAAACAGCCGACTTTGAGTGCGGCTTCTACGAACGATCAAGACGTAGGTTCTCCGACAAAAGTCGCTTTGGCTGGAGGGGATCTTGAACAGTTATATCTCATGGATGGAGTGACTGGTCTTTATCTTACACCGATTATCGCTAATCAATTAGTTGACGCAGTGAGTGCGTTGACGTTTGCCTCTGGCGCTTCATCTAGCGAAACCTTATTTGTAGGTTCTTCAAATGGGGTCGTTCGTGAATTTGATACAAGTGTTGATCCTGCGGTATTCGCGCAATTTTTTGATACTACAACCTCAGATCCAGTTAGTGCGATTTGGGATCAAGGTACTTATTTGATCGTTGAAACGACGAA
>NZ_LWFH01000408.1:0-1563 GCF_001635725.1 Oleiphilus sp. HI0066 | reverse complement strand
CGGCCCTGTAAGCTTCACTTGTATCGACCCTGAAGCGGCTGATCGCTTCCATATTGGCGACAAAATTAAGCTTCACGTATCTAAGTCACGCAGAAGTCACTCGCGTAATTGCCGTACTTTTGTCGCATTAAGTTTGATGTTGAGCCTGCTTGTTAGCGGTATGTTGATTTCAGCACTTGTTCCTGATTCAGGCATCGGTTTGATGCACATTATTATTGCGTCGTTCGTTGTTGCAGTTTGCTTATTTGTGATCGTTCGTTTTAAACGAGAGCAAGACGAAACAGAGAACCTACAAACGCTTGATATTGAAAACGGTGACGTGCGCTATTGTTTGCGTGAGCCAACGGCTTTCAACCAATGGCGTAAGAGTTTCTATGACCGAAAGCAAGCTGTTCGTGTTCGTATGTCGCAAGCTTTCGGTGCATGTTGTTTTGTGGCTTCCGGCAGTATTGTCGTAGGGGCAATTCTACCGAGTATTATCTAAGCACCTCGACGCCATTGGTGGAATCGTTCTACCAGCTTTAGAGTGCTCGGTTTAACGCTAGCGCGTTTCCATTCTCCGGCTAAGTATTTATTCGATTCCGCTAGGGTAGGATAAATATGGATCGTTCCCAGAAGTTTGTTTAAGCCAAGATTATGCTTCATGCCCGTCACGAACTCGGTGATCAAGTCGCCAGCATGATGTCCGACAATGCAAGCGCCTAGTATTTTGTCTTTGCCTTTTTCTGTCAGCACTTTTACTTGACCATAATCGACGCTATCGGCAATGGCGCGATCTAAGTCATCAATCCCGTAGCGGTGCACGTCATATTCGATGTTAGCTTGTTTTGCTTCATCTTCGCTTAAGCCTACTCGCGCGATTTCAGGGTCGGTGAAGGTCGCCCAAGGAATCACGCGATAATCTGCTTTAAAGCGTTTCAGTGTGCCAAATAGGGCGTTCACCGATGCATACCATGCTTGATGCGAAGCTGCATGCGTAAGCTGATAAGGACCAGCAACATCACCGCAGGCATAGATGTTTGGATATTTAGTTTGAAGATATTCGTTGACCTCAATCGTGCTGTTTTCTGAATTTTCGATACCTAGTTCTTCAAGACCAAAACCTCGGGTATTCGCTGTACGACCAACAGCAAACAACACGCAGTCAAATTCGATCTCTTTGGATTGTTCGCCAGCGTCGAGAACGAGTAGCTGCTGCGAGCTATCAGTAGTGTCTTTAGCGCGGACAACAGAATGGCCAAGTAAAATATTCATGCCTTCATCGCGCATTTTCGCCAGTACGAGCGAAGACATATCTTCATCTTCTTTTGGCAATAGGCGCATGTCGCGACCTACCAAGGTGACGTTCACACCTAAACGATGGAAGCTTTGAGCGAGTTCGCAGCCGATCGGGCCTGTTCCAACGACAACCATAGATTTTGGTGGTGTACGAAGATTCCAAATCGTATCTGAATTGTATGCCAGTTCAGTATTGAGCCCTTCGATAGTTGGCATGGTCGGACGAGCGCCCGTCGCAATGACGATATTTTGAGCGGCAATTGTTTCGCCGTTTACCTCAACACG
>NZ_LWFH01000407.1:0-1194 GCF_001635725.1 Oleiphilus sp. HI0066 | reverse complement strand
GCCATCATTCACAGCCTGAGATACTAAATACCCTTCTACACGAGCTTGTATCGTAACGTCTTCGGAGGCTTCTGTTTTGCCTGTAAACTCTCTGGTCGGATTAACATCCTCCGAAGCAATAGTGATTACACCGACTTTAGGAGGTGGTGCAGTTGGTTTTTTTTCATTTCCACCTGAACAGCCAACCAAACTGATAAACAAACTGATAAACAAACTGATAACTATGCTCGTGCGACAAACCCTAATCATTACTTAACTCCCAGTTCATTCTAAACCTAAGGCAAATACGCTTTTGCACACTAAAATTACGACTTCTTAAGTAAAGTACATAAACTAGAGATTGGGAAGCTTAGAGCTCAAACAAAAACAATAATTTAACCAAATTATCGACAAGCAATTACAACCGGGTCAATCTGTCTAGCGAGCGCTGGTCAAGAAAATATCTCCCTAAGAAAAAGCGTAAATGCTTGGATCGGCTTATCTCAGTGTTTCAGCTTTTATCATTCTTCCCCAAGAATTCATAAGATCTGACGGCCCTAATCAAGGACAATTCTGCCTCTCCTCTTCGGACGATAAACTTACGATGAGCTATCAGATCGACTTATAGGTATATAAAAATCAAGGCGTACAATATGCTCGCTGTAGTAACATACCATCACCAATTTAAATTCGATCGATTAAGAACTATGGATATAAAGAATAAAGTAATTGCCGTCACCGGTGCGGCACGCGGACTAGGCTTCGCGATGGCAAAACTACTATCAGAAAAAGGCGCACTCATTGCGCTAATTGATCTGGATATAGAAGCAACTAATAACGCAGTAAAAGAGCTACCGAATGCAAAAGGCTATGCCTGTAACGTGGCTCAAGAGCATGAGGTTGTGCAGACATTCTTGCAGATAAAAGAAGATTTTGGGCACTTAGATGGTTTGATAAACAATGCAGGCATTCTCAAAGATGGCTTGATGGTCAAAACTAATGATGACGAGGTTCAGAAATTACCATTAGCCCAGTGGCAAGCAGTGATCGACGTGAATCTCACCGGTGTATTTTTATGTGGACGCGAAGCTGCTGCAAGCATGGTTGAGCAAGGCTCTGGTGGCGTCATTATTAATATTTCAAGCGTAAGTCGAGCCGGTAATTTTGGTCAAACAAATTACAGTGCAGCTAAAGCAGGTGTCGCGGCAATGACTG
>NZ_LWFH01000406.1:0-773 GCF_001635725.1 Oleiphilus sp. HI0066 | reverse complement strand
ACAAGAGTATTTGAAAACATCGACCTCAAAGAACTCGTCGATTACATTGATTGGACACCGTTTTTCATATCTTGGGACTTAGTAGGCAAGTTTCCAAAAATCCTGAAAGACGAGGTTGTTGGTGAAGCGGCTACGAGTCTTTATAACGATGCACAAGCCATGCTAACTGAAATGCTCGAAGACGAACGTATCAGAGCAAGTGGCGTGATTGGTTTCTGGCCTGCCGCGACTGAAGATGATGATACTGTCGTGGTTTACAAAGATGAAAGCCGAACGAAAGAACTCGCGCGCTTACATCACCTTCGCCAGCAGGTAGAGAAAACAGTCGAAGGCCAGCTTAGCCCTACGATGTCCCTCGCTGACTTTATCGCACCAAGCGATTCAGGCATTGAAGATTATATAGGAGGATTTGCAGTTACCGCGGGTCTTGGCGTTGAAGAGATTGCAAATGAATTCGAAGCTGCGGCTGATGACTACAACGCGATTATGATCAAGGCGCTAGCTGATCGATTGGCCGAAGCATTCGCCGAGTATATGCATGAAAAAGTTCGCAAAGAGCATTGGGGTTATGCATCTGAAGAAAGCTTTGATAACGTAGCGCTGATCAAAGAAAAATATCAAGGCATTCGTCCTGCGCCGGGCTATCCAGCTTGCCCTGACCACACCGAAAAAGAAAGGCTATTTGCTCTTTTGAATGCGCAACAAGACGTAGGCATGGAGCTCACCGAACACTTCGCGATGACGCCAGCGGCATCAGTCAGTGGCTTTTATTA
>NZ_LWFH01000405.1:0-895 GCF_001635725.1 Oleiphilus sp. HI0066 | reverse complement strand
CACTGCGCATGGCGCTCGAATTCGATGATCGAATGGCAGGTATGATGCCGTCTACAAAGGGTACGCTTTAAGCCGTACAAGTACGTTCTTTCTAAGCGTCTTTGCATGATTGCAAAGACGCTTCTTAGGTAAGTCAAAGCATGAGTTCTATTGCAATTATTGATTATGGCATGGGTAACCTTCACTCCGTTGCGAGTGCGTTTGAACATGTCTGTGGTTCTTCAATTCAAGTTACTTCTGACCCGCCTGTGATTGAATCAGCTGATCGCGTTGTATTGCCGGGTGTCGGCGCGATGCGTGATTGTATGGCTGAGATCAAGCGTTTGGGTGTCGATGAAATTGTTTCCAAAGTTTCCAAAGATCGACCTTTTCTAGGTATTTGTGTCGGCATGCAGGCCTTGATGCAAAGCAGTGAAGAGAATAGTGGCGTTGATTGCTTGGGCTTGTTCGATGGACAAGTAAAGTTTTTTGGCGATGACTTACGTGAAAATGGTCAGCGTTTGAAAGTGCCTCATATGGGGTGGAATCAAGTGGAACAGCGTGATCATCCGCTGTGGCATGGCATTGACAATCAGTCTCGATTTTATTTTGTGCACAGCTACTACGTGCCAACTAGTATTGATCAAAATCTCGTTGCGGGTACGACGCGTTACGGTGTCGATTTGAGCGCTGCTATTATGCGAAATAATGTCTTTGCGACGCAGTTTCACCCTGAGAAAAGTCAGCATGCTGGCTTGCAACTACTTAAGAATTTTAGTGAATGGAATGGTCAGCTTTAAGCTGGCATTGGTTTGGAAATAAATATGTTAATTATCCCTGCAATTGATCTTAAAGACGGCAAGTGTGTTCGATTACGCCAAGGTCGTATGGACGACTCTACGGTATTTTCCGATGA
>NZ_LWFH01000404.1:0-1005 GCF_001635725.1 Oleiphilus sp. HI0066 | reverse complement strand
AACGTTGCTCAAACCCTCATCGATAAGGTCGCCTCAGATAGCTACAAAACGGATAACGGAACACTGCGCGGAGATAACGTATTCGTAAACAGTTCCGCGAAACAAATCACTTGGTATTTCAACTACGCCTGCGACACGATTTACACCGTTAATATCGATAATGTGCTGGTGGATGGTTCGAGTCGCTACTATCAATATCAGGTCAATATCATTTATGACAAAGTCGTTGGTTTGACGGATGCATCGGCAGTCGTTGACGAAAACGTGTATCTGCATGACATCAACGACCAGCGCATGTGGTACGACGTAACCCCCATAAATCAAAAGGCGTGGTCAGGAGCAAATTCCACATGTGGCGGCACGACAGTTAATAACCTCGGTGATTGGCATTTGCCGCGAATTAATGAGCTCCGCGACTTCATCTACATCCTCAATAACCTTCCAAGCGTTGACTTAAAAGCAGGCATTCAAGACGAATATTGGACCAATGTAGAAAACAATACTTATGTTGTTCGAAACCCTGTGTCTCCGTGTTCGCAAAATGGCTTATGCAATTGGGGAGCAAGCTTTAGTCGACCCTTCATGTGCATCAGAGACAGCTTAAATGATTGGTTTATTCTTTCGCATGTTGAGCTTTGAGTGAGCCCCGTATGGTGAATGGTTCGAGTCTAGCACCAAAAAGTAAGCGTTCATTTCTCGAATGCCTCATAGAGCTTAGTCGTTTGTTGGGTCGAGCGCAAAGCGCTGCATCGTTGCTTTCTGGTGTTCCGATAAGTGAAGAACGCCTCTCGTCATCATTACTACCACGCGCTGCACAGAACGCAGGCCTAGAGATAGATCTTACAGAGCGCGATATTTCGGCGCTCGATCCTGCGACACTGCCATGTATTGTTGTGTTGGGCGAGCAGCCTGACGAGCATGGGGCGGTACTCTTAGCCATACAAAACGGCATGGCTTCAGTGTTTGTGCCTGACAAGGGTAAGCTAGAAATCAGTCTTGATGAGT
>NZ_LWFH01000403.1:0-771 GCF_001635725.1 Oleiphilus sp. HI0066 | reverse complement strand
CAAGTACATTGAATTTTCATTGTCTCCACTTACTCAGCACTCCATGACTAAGCTTGACGAGTTACACCAGCAGTTTATGGAAAGCCACATCCAGCCCATCATGCTGCCTAAGGCAAAAGCGCTGATTGAATCACATAGAGACAAAGGCGACACATTACTTGTCATCACTGCTACAAATCGCTTTGTAACTGCTCCTATTGTCGAAGCATTTGGCATTGAAAACCTTCTTGCTATCGAGGTCGAAGTCGTCGATGGCCAATACACAGGAAAGAGCTTTGGTGTACCAAGCTTTAAGGAAGGAAAAGTAACCCGTTTAAATGACTGGCTGGCTGAAAACACGCTATCTCTCGAAGGCGCTTATTTTTATAGCGACTCGCACAACGATATTCCTTTGCTTGCAAAGGTTGATCATCCTGTTGTCGTTGATGGCGACGATCAACTTCTGAAACATGCAAAAACAAATAACTGGAAATGCATTTCATTAAGAGATAACTAAGTGATGCTGAACCGCGGTGCCATGATTGCGTTAAAAAATTTCGTATTAGTATTATCTGCTTCCATACTGCTGGCTTGCAGTGAAAATGACGCACCAAAGTTAGAAGAACCAGTACAAAACAGCACAACGACGGATGACCACTCTCAATTATCAGACGCCCCTTTAAACAACACGAAAGCGCAGACAGAATTCGCCAACAAAGCGTTTTTAGATACGCTCACTGCTCTCGACGCACTGTCTCTTGCCGTAACCCAGTTCACAGACACACCCAATGA
>NZ_LWFH01000402.1:0-1185 GCF_001635725.1 Oleiphilus sp. HI0066 | reverse complement strand
TCTATTGAGGCAACCAAACAGGCCATGCGAGAGGTAACCGGACCGATCATCGCTACCTCTTTAGTGTTAAGTGCGGTGTTTATTCCAACGGCATTTATTTCTGGTTTATCAGGTCAGTTCTATAAGCAGTTTGCGCTGACGATAGCGATATCAACCATTATTTCTACCTTCAACTCGTTGACCTTGAGTCCTGCCTTAGCGGCGGCGTTGCTGAAACCGCATGATGCCAAGAAAGATATTCTGTCGCGTATGATCGATTCAGTGTTTGGTCGCTTTGTGTTTGCACCATTCAACAAGTTTTTTGGTGCTCTAACGAATGGCTACACGTCTTTGCTTAAAATCATTGTACGGATGTCGATCATTGTTCTTGCGATTTATGCCGGACTGATGGCTTTAACTAAGCATCAGTTTGAGACGACTCCAACAGGCTTTGTTCCGCAACAAGATAAAATGTATTTGATTGCTTTTGCACAATTACCTGATGCGGCGAGCTTAGATCGAACCGAAGAAGTGATCAAACAAATGTCAGCGATTGCCTTAGAGCACCCTGGCGTTGAATCGTCGGTCGCTTTCCCAGGTTTGTCACCGAATGGATTCTCGATTTCTTCAAATGAAGGGATTGTTTTCGTTGGCTTGAAACCTTTTGATGAGCGGCAAAGTCCTGAGTTAAGTGCAGACGCGATTGCTGGCGCCTTGAATATGCAACTTGGTGTGATTAGTGATGCTTTTGTTGCTATCTTCCCTCCGCCACCAGTACTTGGTTTAGGGACGACAGGTGGGTTTAAAATCCAAATTCAGGACCGAGCGAATTTGGGTTATGAGCAGCTCTTCCAAGAAGCGCAGAAAGTGGTTGGGCAAGCGTGGCAAACGCCAGAGCTGACGCAAACTTTCTCATTCTTCCAAGTGAATGTACCGCAACTTGAGATTGATGTAGACCGTGAAAAGGCGAAGGTACACGGGGTTGCGATCTCCGATATCTTCGATACCTTGCAAGCTTACATGGGCTCGGTGTACGTCAATGACGTGAATTTATTTGGTCGTACTTATCAAGTGAATGTTCAGGCGGATAAGGAATTCCGTGTTGATGAAACGCAGCTTGAGCGTCTGAAAGTTCGTAATCGTAACGGGCAGATGGTGCCATTGTCGTCGTTTGTAACGATCAAGCATGGCGCTGGTCCGAACCGT
>NZ_LWFH01000401.1:0-956 GCF_001635725.1 Oleiphilus sp. HI0066 | reverse complement strand
TCGAAGCCACTATCAACAACCAGTGGCAGCCCCGAATCTGACAAACTAAAACGCGTTCTCTCACCACTACTGTCTAGGAACAGGGCGTCGCGCATCGAAGTCGTTTCATAGCGAATATCGCTATTAAATTGTTCGAATTGAAGATAGGGCTGTAAGGATGAAGCTCCCGAAAAATTAAGCGCTTTCTCGGCAATACGCTGACCTTGCGCTCCCTCATAAATGACTTGCGATTGAACATACTCGCCTTGCTTTGAGAGCTCTACATAATGACGTTCAACGTACAACAGCTCGTTGCTATCAATATCATAAGCTTTGCCGATGAATCTAAGTTGATCTGCAAAAGCCACAGACGTATAGACTGCACCAAGCATCAACAGAAAAAGGAATTTTGTTCTTCGAAATAAAAAAGTCATCTCTATACTCTTCTTATTCAACGTTAGAGATTACGTAGAATCGAAATAGTCGGACTATTTAATATGGAACTACGTCACTTAAACGAAAGCTTGTCGACGCTGATTAAGCATTAATACGACGCACCCAACGGCTAGCCATAGAGCCGCAATAATCGGTAAATGCTCGATCGAAAACGTTAACGCCTCAAGTTTATGTCCCGCGTAATAGGACATTGGCCCACCGATGGCGAAAAAAGCGATCAATAACCAAGGAGAAGTATGTAACCATCGCAAAGACAGAGGGAGGCTCGCTGCAAATCCCACCCACATAAAACACAACCACAATGGCATAGAACCAAGTAGTAAAAAGTTATCTTTAGGGAATGTATATAAACCTAGATCAGCCAAAATGCTGTCAGCGATACAACCAAATAAAATAACGACCGCACAAGCCACATATGTGCTGCGATTTCGAACAACAAAAAAGAAATGTGCAAGCAATACAGCAAGAGGAACTAGCGCTACCTGCCAGCCCTCTAGAATCGCAGCAAACCAGAGACACTG
>NZ_LWFH01000400.1:0-1003 GCF_001635725.1 Oleiphilus sp. HI0066 | reverse complement strand
CGAGTGGGAAACACTGATTGCGGTGTTACTCACCTTAGCTATTTTGTATTTTTCTGAGATTATTCCTAAGACATTGGGCGCGACCTATTGGCGGCAACTTGCTGTGCCGGCGTCTTTTACTATCTCTTGGTTAGTGAAAATTGTGTTCCCGCTAGTGTGGCTGTCGACGCGCTTGACCAAGTTATTCAGTAAAGACAAAGACAATGTGATTACGCGTGATGAAATTTTAGCGCTTGCCTCACTTGGCCAAAAAGACGGCACGATTGTCTCGCAAGAGAATGAATACTTATCAAATCTACTTCATCTTCGAGAAGTGGCGACGGAAGAAATTTTAACGCCTCGCAGTGTTGTGCATATGCTTCCTGCGGTCACCACCATTCAAGAAGCTTTGGATGATCCGCAAACAAGGCAATTTACACGTATACCTGTTTACGACGAGCATGTTGATGATGTGATTGGTCAGGTGATTCGTGCCGATCTATATGAAGCTGAACGCCAAGGCAAGGGTAGCGAGAGTATTGTTTCCGTTATTAAACCGTTGAGCCGTGTGTCCGATCGCTTACCTGTTCAAAAGCTCCTCGATACGTTCATTAAGAAGCGCGCACATTTGTTTTTGGTGACAGATGAGTTTGGCCAGAACGAAGGGGTTGTGTCTTTAGAAGATGCCATTGAAACTTTGCTAGGGCGAGAGATCATGGACGAGACGGACGCCGTTGAAGATATGCAGGCGCTTGCTCGTTCAAATCATCGCGAGAAGTTGCGAGAGACAAAAGCGCAAAGCGATGCGCCAGAGTCAAACGTCTAGGAGGTACATGCTGTGTCAAATGTTGCGAATGTACCAAGTGGTAAGTTAGAGAAGCTCGTTTTTGTCGCTTACTTATTACATTTCTTTAGCGCCTTTAATGGTTTGCTGTCTCCAGCACTTATCGTCACAGCTTTTCTCACCGGTTGGCCCTCTATTATTGCCTTGATCATCTGTTATGTGTGGCGTGATGAAGCTGCC
>NZ_LWFH01000399.1:0-1144 GCF_001635725.1 Oleiphilus sp. HI0066 | reverse complement strand
TACCGTTGGCAGGACTCAACTCATCGACCACAGAGTCATCATCCTGAGCATAGACACTCGTACTTGAGACAAAAAAGAGGTGTGGCGGAGTCTTTAAACTTTTAAATTTCGTTATGCAGTGAGTAAGGGCATTGTAGAAAACGCGTCGGTACGCTTCCGCTCCCCGACCGCCGGGCGTGACACAAAACAAAATCGCATTATAGTTATCAGGTACATTCGTCCACGTACTTGCCTCACTAATATCTCCCAAAAACATATGCTCTACACACGCAAATTGGTCTGGAGCATCAATAGACGAGCGCTTTAGTACATCGATACATCGCTCCGACTCAAACCCCAAAGCGACTTTACTAGCGATCTGTCCAAATCCAACAAATAAACTTTTGTGCTGCATACCCACCCTTTTATCTACTGCATTCCATATGAAAACCCTCTAACATTACTAGAAATGTGCGACCAACAATACTCATACGCTTCAAGCAAATAAATTCAATAATGGCTAGCCTCAACGAAGTTCCACTTACCCAACTCAAAGGTGTTGGAGAAAAATTCGCTCTAACGCTTAGTAAGCTTGATTTACATAGCGTGCAGGATCTTATATTCCACCTCCCTTTTCGTTACGAGGATAGAACGCGCATTGTACCTTTGTCACAAATACGTGTAGGCCAACATGTACTGTTTGAAGCAGAAGTAAAAGGCAGTCGCGTGGTTATCGGACGACGCAAAAGTTTGGAAGTACACGTCAGAGATAGTTCTGGGCAAGTTGCGCTGCGTTTCTACCACTTCAGTGCTGCTCAAGCGAAACAATTAAGCAATGGCTCACGAGTGCGTTGCTATGGCGAAGCTCGCTTAGGACAAACAGGCTTAGAGTTTTATCATCCGGAATATCAAGTTTTAAAACCTGGTGATAAACACTCTCCTCCAGAAAAGCTCACGCCTATCTATACGCTCACTGAAGGTGTGCAACAACCTCGTTTACGTAAGCTATGCGCTAGCGCTTTAGGCTATCTAGACAGACACCAAGTAACCGAACTTATTCCTGGCTCGATCTTAAAAGATCTGCAACTCCCAAGCCTTCAAGAAGCCGTTCGTTACCTTCATGCGCCACCAACGGATGCTGATCAACATGCCTTGCTAGAAGGCG
>NZ_LWFH01000398.1:0-839 GCF_001635725.1 Oleiphilus sp. HI0066 | reverse complement strand
ATCATCGACCACAATCCCAACTGCCAAAATCATTCCAAACAAACTAATGGTATTGATCGAAAACCCCATATAAAGCATCACTGCAAAAGTACCAATCAAAGATACAGGTATAGCGACCATAGGAATAACGACAGCGCGCCAATTTTGTAAGAACAAAAATACAACGACTAAAACGAGAAAGATTGCTTCGTACAGCGTATCGAATACCTCATCGATAGAGCTTACGATAAAAGTGGTAGTGTCATAAGGGATAGTAGCCTCAATGCCCTCAGGGAAACGTGAACTTAAGTTATCAAGAACATTTTGAACACCTTCTTTAATTTCAAGCGCATTTGCACCAGGTGCCCGATAAACTGCGAGCAACGCAGCAGGCGCAGCGTTATAAAGACCCTCTGAGACATAGCTCGATGCACCGAGTTCAACGGAGGATACATCTCGCATGTAAACGGATGAACCGTCTTCATTTGAGCGCAAGATAATATTTTCAAACTCTTCAACTGAATTTAAACGCCCTTTTGTGCTTAATGTATACTGAAATTGCTGTTCTTCAGGAGAAGGTGCGGCCCCCACGTTACCTGCTGCAACTTGCATATTTTGTTCGCTAACCGCATTGCGAATATCTGTAACAGTAATTCCCAAGGCTGCCATTTGATCAGGTTTAAGCCACATACGCATACTGTAATCTTGCTGACCAAATATGGTCACATCACTGACACCAGGAACACGTGCGAGCTCGTTCTTAACGTTTATCGACGCATAGTTCGATAGAAACAGTCTGTCGTACTGATTATCGGGAGAGAAAACACTGGCTACCAACACCATGTCAGTAGACATTTTAT
>NZ_LWFH01000397.1:0-812 GCF_001635725.1 Oleiphilus sp. HI0066 | reverse complement strand
TAGATCGCGCGTAAGTACGATAGACTCGACCATATTATTGGCTTCTGACAACAGGCTCTCATCATCGATGGCAAGCAAAGCTTTTTCTTTAGTTGTTTTTTTATACTGAGAGAACTCATAGGCGCCTAGTCCCCAGCTAACAGCAAAGCGAAAATGCGTAAGTGCTAAGGTTTCTTGATCGACATTGCCGTAATGTGTCAGTGCACTTAGATCAATTTGATAAGTATGCAGCGGCAATTGTTTCGCGAGATCTCCAGCTAGAAAGAAGTTATCTAGACTTGGTATACAGCAAATGATCTTTAAGGAATTATTCTCAGACGGTAAAGTCGAATGTCCTTTTCCTTCAAACTTAATACTTTCTAACCACAATTGATCATTGTTATGTTGATCACTAAGCCAATCTTTGTAGTTATCTTCGAGTACTAAAATAATATTGTTTTGAGCTTGGCCTGAAATGAGAGCTGAGCGCATTGTGTTTCCTTTTATCAATAAAGGTGCTTAATCCGTCGTGAGAGTGGCTGCAATCTGACGCCATTCTTCGAAACCGCCATCTAGGCTAAAGGTTTCTTTAAATCCTTGTGCATTAAAGTAGTCTGCAGCGCCTTGGCTTGAGTTGCCGTGATAACAACAAACTACCAATGGTTTGTTAAGGTCTGTGTTTGCAATAAAGTGTTCCACATTTGAATTGTCGATGTGAGCAGCACCGTTTATATGGCCTTGCTCAAAAGACATTTGGTCTCGAATATCGATTACGGTGACCGTGTTTTCTGAATCACTCAGCCAAGATGCGAGCTGAGCACAACTAAGATGTT
>NZ_LWFH01000396.1:0-770 GCF_001635725.1 Oleiphilus sp. HI0066 | reverse complement strand
ATCTCAGGCACTAACTCACGATAAGCTTTAGCTTCTTCCAACACATTTGGAATAGAAGCATTCACTTTATTCACTGTTGCTAGAACATCAGGGATCTGAGAGGTAATCGGTTCAACAGTCTGACTGCTTTTATCAAGTTGCTCGAGAATTTCTGGCACCTGATCTACAACACGAATTAATGCATAACTGAAATACGCTAATGCACCAGCTAAGGCGACGAGAGACAATGAAAAAAAGATGCTTCTAGAAGAGCTTGAAGGAGCTGGATGATCAGACATAGAATATTGTTCTTTTATTAAGGTAGGTTCTAATTAATACACGCATATCACTATAGCTTGCAAACGAAGAATGAATGACGCGCCCAAATATAATCTACTGATCAATCATAATAGATCTTGTACACCGTAATACTAACTATGCGTCTTCCTTACAGCATACTCGCAATGCGCTCAGACCACGGGCCTATCGAGATTTGCTAAGTCTGCAGGCGTATCAACATCTTGTTGAACACCCCCTACTTTGCCAACTTTTACATCGTGTTCGCCAAGAAATTTCTTCGGCCGTCTACCTCCGCTCTCATACCACCGCATGAAGTCATTCATTGATTGCTTTGGGAAGTATACTGGTGGACCAATCGAATCAGGATAGGCCGAGGCATACATGCAGTTTTTCTGAATAGCATTGAGCAAGAAACGCACTAAATCAGAATCATTCAATACCGGCTGATCAAGCAACAAAATGAGCGTGCCCTGCTGGGTTTGATTAAGTAA
>NZ_LWFH01000395.1:0-692 GCF_001635725.1 Oleiphilus sp. HI0066 | reverse complement strand
GCGAGCTGGGCAATTGTAAGCTGCTCTGCGCTCAATACGCTGCATGAAATATAGCTGTGTTCAATGAAACTACTTTGCGCGCTGTTCGTATCGGTAGATGCGTGAGCGTTTGTTAAAGTGGCTAATGTGATTAGATAAGTTAATACTTTAACAAGGTGTTGATTACGCAAGTTCGACTGCCGGTTTAAAAGACGCCTATCTCTTATGCTTATAGATCTGAGAAAGTGCGTCGTGAATTTCAGGATATTTAAAACTATAGCTTAAAGCCTGAAGCTTATCCGAAACAACATCCTGATTTCCGAGAAGTAAATCGCTACGCTGACCAAAGATCCATTTCGTCACAATAGTTGGCATTTTCAATAGTAGAGGGCGCCTAAGATTTTGAGCGAGTACGCGGCTAAATTCCTGATTAGTCGTGTTTATAGGGGCGACAGCATTGAATGCGCCTTCCATTGATTGATCATTGATAGCCTGATGAATAAGTTCAACCAGGTCTGAAATATGAATCCAAGACATCATTTGTTTGCCATCACCTATCACTGAGCCGGCGCCTAATATAAAACTCGGATAGAGCTTAGCGAGCATTCCGCCATCTCCGGACAAAACAATAGAGATCCTTAATACTGTCCTTCGCTCGGATCTGATTGTCGTAGCAGCTTGCTCCCACCCGCTGCACAAGCTTGCGGCGAAAT
>NZ_LWFH01000394.1:0-2106 GCF_001635725.1 Oleiphilus sp. HI0066 | reverse complement strand
CATCCGTTGTGGCCTTTGTACAGAAGCCTGCCCAGCAGAGTTATTGCCTCAGCAACTATATTGGTTCTCTCGTTCTGCCGAGTATGAAAAAGCTGAACAGCACAATCTATTTGATTGCATCGAATGTGGCGCCTGTGCCTATGTTTGTCCTAGTTCCATTCCACTCGTTCAGCACTACCGACACGCAAAAGGTGAGATAAAAGCAAAACGCCTGGACACAGACAAATCAGAAAAAGCCCGTATTCGTTTTGAAGCACGCCAAGAACGTTTAGAACGTGAAGCGCAAGAAAAAGAAGCGAAACGAAAAGCACGCGCAGAAGCAGCAGCGAAATTACAAGCCGAGAAAAAAGCAGCGGCAGCCAATGCCGAATCTGTTGATCCAAAAAAAGCCGCTATTGAAGCAGCATTAGCGCGCAAAAACGCGAGCAAAGCAGAAACCGTTTCGGCACAAGTCTCCGTTGAAGAATTACAAGGCAACTTAGACAAAGCCCAAAGCAAGCTCGATAAGATGATCGATGCACTCGAAGATGCCAAGGCCAATGCACCGGATAATGTTGCCAAACTGCAGCGCGCGGTCGAGAAAAATCAACTACGCGTGAATCAGGCGAAACAAGCACTAGAAAAAGCGCAAACCGTTAGCGCGCCAACACCACAAGCGGTCTCAGAAGTGTCCCTTGAAACGCTGCAAAGCAATGTCGATAAAGCGCAGGCGAAACTCGATAAGATGATCGATACGCTCGAAGATGCAAAAGCTAACGCACCCGAGAATGTCGAAAAATTCCAACGCGCCGTTGATAAAAATAAAGCTCGCGTAGAACAAGCGAAGCAAGCATTGAACGATGCACAAGCGGCCTCATCAGAGAATAAACCAGAGCCGAAAACTGAAACAGTCCCTGTTGAGGTATTAGAAGCTAATCTAGAAAAAGCGCAGGCCAAACTCGATAAGATGATCGATACGCTCGAAGACGCAAAAGCTAATGCTCCCGAGAACATCGAAAAATTCCAACGCGCCGTTGATAAAAACAAAGTGCGTGTAAAAGCCGCGCAAGACGCACTAGCACAAGCGAAGAGCCAAGAGGTTGAAAATTAAATGGGACTACTTACTCGAAGCTCACCACATACTAAACAAAATCAAAGCACCTCTAGCATCATGCGCTGGGTTATCCTGTTATGTATTCCGGGCTTGATCGCGCAAACTTACTTTTTCGGCTGGGGCAACCTACATAATGTGCTCCTTTGCAGTATTACCGCAGTGCTCAGCGAAGCTGCTATTTTAGCCTTACGCAAACGTCGTATCGGTTTTTACTTAAGTGATTACAGTGCCTTGCTGACAGGGGTGCTGCTAGGAATAGCGCTACCACCATTAGCGCCATGGTGGATAAGCGTGATTGCCGCAAGTTTCTCAATTATCTTTGTGAAGCAACTCTATGGCGGTCTGGGCTACAACCCGTTCAACCCGGCTATGGCTGGCTATGCGCTCGTGCTCATCTCCTTCCCTCTTGCTATGACGAGCAACTGGGCAAGCCCGACCACACTTCAAGAAAATTTCCCTAGCGTCCAACAAACGCTCGCTAGCATTTGGGAAATAGAGAATGCTCCCGACGGATACTCTGGCGCGACACCCTTAGACGTATATAAGCATGAGGTGAAAGCGAGCACTTATGAAGCGATTACCAGCCAAGACATCTTTGGTTCGGGAATCGTTCTTGGTTGGGAATGGGTAAATGTAGCCTTCTTACTTGGCGGTCTTGGTCTTCTGGCACTAAGAATCATACCTTGGCAGACACCTGCAGGCGTATTACTCGGCTTAGCACTTCCAGCAATTTTATTTTCGTCTAACCCCGACCAAGCCGTGCCATTAAGTATTCACTTACTTGCGGGTGCGACGATGTTTGGTGCTTTCTTTATCGCAACGGACCCAGTCTCTTCATCAACAACACCACGCGGTCGTTTTATTTTTGGTCTAGGTGTTGGCTTATTTACCTACATTATTCGAACCTGGGGCTCTTACCCTGATGCAATTGCTTTCGCTGTGCTACTGATGAACTTTGCAGCCCCCCTAATCGATGTCTATACGCAACCGCGAACCTTTGGCCATAACAAAGC
>NZ_LWFH01000393.1:0-1624 GCF_001635725.1 Oleiphilus sp. HI0066 | reverse complement strand
TTGATCGCCATGATGGGCAAGCCGCAACGACGGATGATTTTGTTGCAGCAATGCAAGAAGTCTCAGGAAAAGATCTGAGTCAATTTAAGCGTTGGTATACGCAAAGTGGAACGCCAAGAGTAAACGTCTCGAGTGAGTTTGATGCGCAAGCGCAAACTTACATATTGCACTTTGAGCAATCATGTCCGCCCACGCCTCAGCAGGAAGTCAAAGAGCCGTTCGTTATCCCGATTGAGCTAGCCTTACTTAATGGGGATGGTGGCGAACAAGCGTTGTCTGCATTTGGTGGTCAAAAAAGCGCAGTTTTTGAGTTGACCGAGAAAACACAAAGCATTGTTTTGGAAGGCATTCCAGAAGAACCCATTCCGTCGTTGTTGCGCGGCTTCTCTGCCCCAGTAAAACTAAATTATAACTACACACAACATCAGCTTTTGTTTTTGATGGCGAATGATTCAGACGGTTTTAACCGCTGGGATGCTGCGCAAAGCCTAGCATTGCTTGAATTGAATGCCATGATCTCAACGGTGAAGAACGGTGGTAATGCTCAGCTCTCTAGTGCCTATGTCGGCGCGATTCGAAGCATCATTAGCAACGAGTCATTAGACAAAGCGATGGTCAGCAAACTGTTGCAACTGCCAAGTGCTGCTTATCTGATTGAGCTAGCAGAAGAAGCTGATGTGGATGCTATTTGTACTGCGCGAAATCTCGCTCGTAAGCAATTAGCGTTCGATTTACAGAAGGAACTGGTTGCATGTTATCAGCGTAATCAGGGGTGCGAGAAAGGCCTAAGTTACGCTGAAATGTCTGTTCGAGGGCTTCGAAATACTTGTTTAGCACTGTTGTCAGCCAATGCGAATGATGAATTCATGAGCCTTTGTCGCAAGCAGTTTGTTAATGCTCAGAATATGACAGACCAAGTTG
The DNA here is from genome assembly GCF_001635725.1 of Oleiphilus sp. HI0066. NCBI lineage: Bacteria > Pseudomonadati > Pseudomonadota > Gammaproteobacteria > Oceanospirillales > Oleiphilaceae > Oleiphilus > Oleiphilus sp. HI0066. The sequence goes on along the minus strand of NZ_LWFH01000393.1, from coordinate 703 downwards.
GAGCATTGTCTGCCATGATTGCCTCGGGCAACAAGCAAGATGCCGATGACTTATTGGCACGTTTTTATGATCAGTGGAAAGAAGATGCTCAGGTTATGGAGTTATGGTTCTCTGTGCAATCGTCAGCGTCTTCATATGCTGATTTAACACACATTCAATCGTTGATGGAGCATCCTGATTTTGATTTCTTGAATCCAAATAAACTGCGTTCGGTTGTAGGTGTTTTTGCAAATCAGAATTTAGAGAATTTCCATAAGTTAGATGGTTCAGCTTATGCCTTCTTGGCAGACCAAATCATAAAGTTGGACGATCTAAATCCTCAAATCGCCTCGCGATTAGCCACGCCGTTGACGCGTTGGAAAAAATATAATCCTGCACGCCAAGCATTGTTACGAAGTCAGTTAACGCGAATTCAAGGCAAGTCGAATCTTTCTAAAGATCTTAGAGAGGTGGTTGATAAGAGTCTCGTATCATAAACGCATATCTCATTTTTAACGGAAAGCATGCATGGCATGCTTTCCGTATTTGCTCAAATCTTACGTTAAAACATAGGCTTAAGCCTTCCTCTTGAAATAATTTATAACAAAAATTCGTTAGACAGAGACGAAATTTCTGCTAAAAGTTAATTAGATATAGTTATAAAACTGCATTGGCTTTTCAGATCCTTTTCTTGTGGATCAGCCTTGTTTTAATAAAGGAAATC
>NZ_LWFH01000392.1:0-994 GCF_001635725.1 Oleiphilus sp. HI0066 | reverse complement strand
GATTCTGCGTTTTCTTTAATGCCTGGCAATATGGTCTCATCTAAGCGTTGCAGTACGCGCGCTTGGAACATTTCACGCACTTCATGCCAATTTATCTCCGATTTTAGGTTAGGAACCGGCACGAGGGCATAAAAACTGTCACAGCCCTTTTTGGCAAAACTCGGATCCGTCGCGGTGGGGCGATGCAAATAGATAGAGATATCTTCAGATAAGTTACCATGATGAAAAATGTCATCAAGAAGAGGTTTGTAGGCCTTCCCTAATATAATCGTATGATGTTGTACCGAGGGGTATAGCTTTGGGCTTCCGAAAAATAAAACAAATAAGCCCATCGAGGGCTTAGCAACTTTTCGACGTATTTTGGCGATCCGAGAAGCATGGTCGGGTAACAGTTTGCGATACAAATAAAGTGGGTCCATATTAGAGATACAATAATCGCAGGCTAGCGTATGGCCGTTGTCGAGTTGCACTGCGGTGATACGCTTTTGTTGCGTTTCAAACTTAACCACCTCATGGTTGAGTACTACCTCGATTCCCTCTTCCTGCATTAATTTGGTTAAGGCATCGACTAAGGCTTGTGTGCCACCCATGGCAAAGTGCACGCCATGAGCGCGTTCTAAGTAATGAATTAGGCTATAGATACTGGTAGTATCGAATGGGTTACCGCCCACTAAAAGTGGTTGAATTGAAAATGCTTGGCGAAGTTTATCGTGTTTTAGATGCCGGCAAACTAGCTGCCAAACGCTACGATAACTACCGAGTCGAAGCATTTGTGGAATTACTTTTATCATGTCTATTATTTGATGGAACGGCCGATGCGCTAGTTGCTCGAAGCCAAGTTGATAAATCTCTTTCGAGGCAGCAAGGAGCTTTCGGTAGCCTTTTACATCATCTGGGCTGATCATAGCTATCGACCTTTCGATACGCTCGTTATCACCTCCATAATCAAAATGCGTCCCGTCGTCGTAAACAAACCGATACCAAGTATTTAGGG
>NZ_LWFH01000391.1:0-1487 GCF_001635725.1 Oleiphilus sp. HI0066 | reverse complement strand
ATATTATTTCCAATCCTGGAAAGCGGCGCTTCGTAACGTGGATGATGTCGTGTATGACGGCTCCCGAACGAGATGTAATGACACAAACGCGCTTAGCCATTTGAGGAATTGGTTTTTTATGCTGTCTGTCAAAAAGACCTTCTTGATTTAGCTTAAGCTTCAAAGCGTCAAATGCGGCTTGAAGTGCGCCGAGCCCAGCTGGCTCCATGCTATCGACGATCAGTTGATAATCGCCGCGACCTTCATATAGGCTGAGTTTCCCACGAACAATAACTTCATCACCGTCTTTTGGTTGGAAGCGTAGTCGTTGATTGGCACCGCGAAACATGGCACAGCGAATTTGCGCTTTTTGGTCTTTTAAAGAAAAGTACCAATGGCCTGAACTTGGTCTTGCAAGGCCGCTAAGCTCACCGCTTACCCATACTTGTGCGTAACTGACTTCAAGCATTCGTTTAACTTGGCGATTCAGTTCTGAGACGCTAAGTGCGGTCGGTTTATTGTTGGTGGCTTCTTGAGGGAGCATAGCGGGCTTATGTTGACCAGTTGGTTATGAAAAGTCTATATAAATTAGTGATTTACAGCAAGTTGCTAGGGCGACTATAATAAACCGCTTTTCTCGGCAAGGCTAAGGAATCCTCCCTATGTTGCGAATAGCTCAAGACGCATTAACTTTTGACGACGTCCTACTCATTCCTGGGTATTCGGAAGTCCTTCCCAACCAAGTGTCGCTCAAAACTCGACTCACTCGTAATATCGACCTCAATATCCCTTTATTGTCCGCGGCGATGGATACTGTTACCGAAGCGAATCTCGCGATTGCGATGGCTCAGGAAGGTGGTATCGGTATTGTTCACAAAAATATGACCGTTGAGGAACAAGCTGCAACGGTAAAAGCCGTTAAAAAATTCGAAAGTGGCGTGGTGAAAGACCCCATTACTGTATCGCCTCATAATACTGTCCGCGAAGTATTAGAGATTACTGCAGCAAACAAAATCTCAGGCCTCCCAGTTGTCGATGGCAAGGACTTACTTGGAATTGTAACTGGACGCGATATTCGTTTTGAAAGCCGTCTAGATACTAAAGTGTCAGAAATCATGACGCCGAAAGAACGATTGGTGACTGTGAAAGAAGGCGAGACAAGTGATGCCATTAAAGATATGTTGCATAAAAATCGTATCGAAAAGGTTTTGGTTGTTAATGACGACTTTGAATTAAAAGGGCTTGTCACGGTTAAAGACATTCAAAAGTCTCAAGATTATCCAAACGCAAGCAAAGATGAGTATGGCCAGCTTCGTGTTGGTGCTGCTGTTGGTACGGGTGAAGGGACAGAAGAGCGTGTTGCTGCGCTCGTTGCAGCAGGTGTCGACGTGATTGTAGTCGATACCGCACACGGTCATTCGAAGGGCGTGCTTGATCGTGTCCGTTGGGTAAAAGATAACTACCCTCAAGTTGACGTTATTGGCGGTAATATTGCGACGGCAGAGGCT
>NZ_LWFH01000390.1:0-795 GCF_001635725.1 Oleiphilus sp. HI0066 | reverse complement strand
ATCGCGGTACTATCGTCGACATACTCTGTGTAGAGTCCGGCTGTAATCACAATACAATGCGCACCTTTCGCTGGAACAATCCCCAACGTTAGCACTGAAGTAGAGTAGGTAAAGTTGTCGCGAAAGGATTCCATGCCATGAACACATGCTCCGCCGTCCGGCAATGCTTGCTGGATATCGAGAACAAAATCCGCCTCGTCTTCGTCCACCAAGTTGAAGCCATAATAACGAACCACGTCTTGAATCAGATTCAACACTTCAGCGCTTCGATGATGCAATTCAAATAGACGACCACTGTCTTGCAAAGCCGTTTGGATCTCCGCCCCAGTGACAGCTATATTGATGTAGGACAAATCAGAACGGTCAACCTCTTTCATGACATCATGAACATTTGAGGTCGTTGTAGAGCATCCAGAAATAACGGTAAGACTCAAAATAAAAAGAAGCTGAAGTAAACGAGTAATGTTAGACATGTTGAGTCGCACTTAGAGTAACAGAAACAGAATCAGCAAAACGCAAGGCATGTGGCTTTTCGACCTTTACCTGAGCTATTTGTACATTCGCGTGAGCCATAATGATATCAAGAATATCTGAACATAGCTTTTCGAGAAGTTTGAAATGTCCCTTTTCGACAAGATTAATCACGGCTTTGGTAATGACTTTATAATCTAACGCGTCATGATGGTCATCACTATAACAGGCCGTATGCGCGGGATAATCAATCCAAAGATTAATCACCACATCTTGTTGCTTTATGAGCTCTTCTTGATTGAAACCGATAAAGGTTCGGAGCCG
>NZ_LWFH01000389.1:0-1008 GCF_001635725.1 Oleiphilus sp. HI0066 | reverse complement strand
AGCGTTTCGCAATTCCTTGATTTTAGCGTTGTCGATAAACGCAAAGACTTCGTTTCCGAAGTTTGCTTGCTGCTCTTGCCAAGCAAGTTCAGAGTAGCGACTGCTCTGGATAGATTGAGCAAGTTTGCGTGCTTGCGCATTGCTCTGTGTCGCTAAATCGAGCCAATGATTTTGCTCAAGCCAACCGCAAAACTGCGCCCCCAATAATCGACCTTTAGAAAGCAAATGCCCTGCTCGCTTACGTCGATATTCAAAGTCTTTAGCAAGTTTTTTATTGAAGAAGATAACCGCTTCGGCCGCTAACGCGCCGTTTTTACTTGCTCCCAAACACAAGACATCGACGCCGGCTTTCCAGGTCATGTCAGCAGGCGAGCAGTTCAATGAGATAAGCGCGTTGGCAAAACGAGCGCCATCCATGTGCACATTCATATCATACTTTTTAGCGAGTGATGTGAGCTCTTGAATTTCTTCCAAACTGTAGGCACATCCGCTCTCGCTGAGTTGCGTGATACTTAATGCGCGAGGTTGTGGAGTATGAGGCTCATGCCCTTCAAACGTTGTTAAGTACTCAAACAATGCCTGCTGACTTAGTTTTGGACGATCAATATCAAGACCTGTTAAACGCGCGCCACCGGTATACATTTCAGGAGCGGTGAGTTCATCATTCAAGATATGTGCGTGATCATGACAGACAATTTGATCCCACGGCTGAACGAGGCAGGATAGCGCAAGGCAGTTGGCGGCCGTTCCAGAGGTAACAAAGTAGGCTTTAAGATCGGTTTCAAAGATCTCGGCTAATAGCAGCTCGGCTTTGTGTGTCCACTCATCTGTGCCATAGCTTGAGCTGGAACCAGCATTTGCAGCAATAATGGCATTTAATACCTGCTCTGAGGCTCCACTTTGGTTATCACTTCCAAAATTCATTCAATCAACTCACTCAATTTAAGTGCCAAATCAGATTGTACTTCTTCAAGTGTTTGGCTTGCATCAAGAATAACGAAGCGTTCA
>NZ_LWFH01000388.1:0-627 GCF_001635725.1 Oleiphilus sp. HI0066 | reverse complement strand
CACTGGATCATGTCAGATCTAGCAATCTGGATGGCAGGTCATGTGACGGTTCCTCTTTATCCAACATTGAATGCTGACACGGTTAGCTACATTCTTGAGCACAGTGAAGCGCAAGCTTTATTCGTAGGTAAGCTCGATGATTGGGAAGATATGGCTCCGGGCGTTCCAGCTGACATGCCTTGTATCTCTTATCCTTTAAGCCCAGAAAATGATTACCCAACGTGGGATTCATTAATTGCTGAAACAGCTCCTCTTGAGGGTGAAGTTGAGCGTTCAGCAGATGAGTTAGCGACTATCGTATACACCTCAGGTAGTACCGGTCGTCCAAAAGGCGTTATGTTGTCGTTTGGAGCAATGGGTGTAGCTGCTTCCGGTGCATCTCAGGCTCTTAAATTATTCACTGAAGATCGCATGCTTTCATACTTGCCACTTGCGCACGTGTTTGAGCGTTATGTTGTTGAGCAGTCGTCGTTCTACATTGGTTTCGAACTTTATTTTGCAGAAGCGTTAGACACCTTCTTGCAAGACCTTCAGCGAGCACGTCCGACAGTATTCGTTTCAGTGCCGCGTTTATGGTCTAAGTTCCAGCTAGGTATTTTCAAGAAAATGCCTCCTAAGAAACTTAAT
>NZ_LWFH01000387.1:0-1000 GCF_001635725.1 Oleiphilus sp. HI0066 | reverse complement strand
CTGATGGATTTGATGGGCCGTCTCGCATCCCTTTCTGAAGCGCACGATCCAAGATCGCCATACTAATTGCTTTCACTTCATTGTGCCCAAAGCACGCGCCATAGCCTAAGGTGAACATGGCCTTCTTATTGGCCCTTTGCCCATCTTGCTCATCCTCGTACATGGCCACGACTTCGCATTCAGTCACTTCCACTTCGCCAATTTCAGTCAATTCACCGGTAATCGGGTGAGGTAGCATCACAGGCACATAACCCACACGTAATTCCGCAACGGTAGGATGTATATCGCCGTAACCTCGCATATTTGAATAGGCCATGGCGAGTAATGAGCCCTGCTCTGCCCTAGCCATTGTGGCTAATGCCGCGGACCTCGGAACTGGAAAAACCAGCGGCTCACGCGTGATATCAAAAGGATCATTAGAACTATGCTGTTCAGATTCAGGAGGAAGAAGCCCCTGCTTTCTCAGTTCATCCAGCACTTTTGGAAAGGTATCCGGTACATTTGCCTCAGGTATATCGGCAAACCATTTCTTGGCAATCGTTTGAAAGGTTTCAGGCGACTCATCAAACATTTCCATTCGCATTAATCTAAGCTGATAGTCGGTGGTGGCACCTAACATTTGACCATTTGGAATATCTTTAAAGGCAGACGAAATTCAACGCGTAACACGCATTCTGCTAGTATCGGTTAACGGTGTTTCTAATAATCTGGGAACTGTTGATCGATAAGCCCTGAGCGCAAAAGATGCTTCAAGTGTATCGCCATGAAACTGCTTTATTGCCAACGAAGCTAAGTCTGGGTGAAAAATCCCTCCTTCAGAAATAACGCGGCTGTGCAGAAGTCTTAGTTGATGACGAATCGATTCAGAATCAATCGCCTGCTCTCCTTGCCTCGCTCTAAGGTAATCGAACGCACCTTCAGCACCTCTAAGTGCCTGGCCGCCACCTTTTACTGCAACATATGCCATTAAATCACCTCCACTTGTGTCGTGCGTGGTAAT
>NZ_LWFH01000386.1:0-1051 GCF_001635725.1 Oleiphilus sp. HI0066 | reverse complement strand
GGTTCAAATGGTTTGCGTGTCGGTAGTCGAGCAACTCAAGCGGGCTACAACTGGACCATGGTAGGTGAAAACATCGCCGCGGGCTTCTATACCGTGCCGTCTGTCATGCAAGGTTGGTTAAATAGCCCGAGCCATTGTTCAGCGATCATGAGTCCAAATTATGAAGAAGGCGGTGTGGCCGTCTACATCGCAGACAATGCCGATTATGAAGTGTATTGGACAATGGTGCTAGGAAAGCTGATCCCTTAATGAAAATGTTTAGGCAATAAAAAAGCACCTTTATACCGGGTGCTTTTTTATTGAATTGATTAAGCCACAATTTGTAGCTCAAGTTCCTTATAGAGTTCGTCAGTTTCGTAGTCTTCTTCTAACAGCTTACGCTGAGACTTTTTCAGTTTCTTCACAACGAGTGAATAACTGTGATCGATTAGCCGCTCGATTTCAGACTCTGGAATGCTTCCATCTAAGATGAGTGTATTCCAATGGGTCTTGTTCATGTGATGCCCAGGAACAATCGATTCATACATATCTCGAAGTTCTTCGGCGTGGTGAGGGTCGCATTTGAGATTCATGTGAGGAATCCCATCTTGCTTGGTTAAGGTGGCGAACATGCTACCTTTAATTTTAGGTACTAACACCGGAGGCCCAAAAGGATAGTCTTCCCTTGCTTCTGGTTTTCCTAATAAATATGCCTTTGCAGCTTCATAATTCATAGCTGTTTCTCCATTGCGATGTCTTATCGTTTTATGAGCAACAAACAACTACAGGTTGCTAAAAATATGGGTGACTCGAGGTCACAAAATTTTTTTTTCTCACGCTCAGTATAGACCCTGTTACACTTCTGTGTGGCGGATCGTACATTCTGTTACGTTTTTAAACATAAAGCCTTTCTAACTGAGATCGAGATCAAGGTTTAATCTGGAAGACTGTGTAGTTGGTGCGTTTAATTTGATGCACATATCATTTCTTATTGATGGATTGTTAGGAGTCAAAAAATGGCTAAGTCCCTGCAAGAGCAGTTGTTGGGTGCGGGTTTGGTAGACAAAAAGAA
>NZ_LWFH01000385.1:0-1605 GCF_001635725.1 Oleiphilus sp. HI0066 | reverse complement strand
ATTCCGCTAAGATCTATCGAATCAAACTGGCGATTACGCACATACACACTAAACCACTGACGAGTGACCGCCCAACGATCTTTCATGCCCGAATAACTGACATCCATTGGTTTAACGCCAAAATAATGCGCTAACTGCTTCGCGATGAACTCGGTATTCTGGCCAGTCTTTTCGATAAATAAATATAAATGCTCACCCTCACCAGAAAATTCCATCGTCATTTTCTCTTCCACATAAAAATCTTGTGGCGTCGCCTTATATGTAGCTTTTAACCAAACGCTACTGCTTGCTCTTGGGAGAGAATTCACACGCTTACCTGCCTCATAAGCATGACGCTCGCATCACAGGCAATACCCTCTTTTCTGCCTGTAAATCCGAGCTTTTCAGTCGTCGTCGCTTTAACACTCACACGATCCACATCTATCCCTAGATCTTCAGCGATACATTGACGCATATTATCAATATGGGGCAACATCTTCGGCGCTTGGGCGATAATCGTGCTGTCCAAGTTATTCACCGAAAAGCCTTTTGATTGAATCAAATCATTTACCGCTCTGAGTAAAAAACGGCTATCTGCTCCCGACCATTCGTCATCAGTATCTGGAAAATGCTTACCTATATCTCCTAAGGCTAAAGCACCTAGCATTGCATCACAGATCGCATGCAACAACACATCACCATCTGAATGCGCCTTTAAACCAAAGCTATGAGGAATTCTCACGCCGCCAAGAGTAACGAACTCTCCATTCTCGAACGCATGTACGTCATAGCCCGTACCCACTCTAAGATCAGGCGTCATATTTGTTTTCTCATTTACGGTATTTGTACTTTCTAGTGCAGCCAAATCTTCAGGCTTTGTGACCTTAATATTGCTCGACCGTCCTTCTACAAGTAGCGGAGAGTGCCCTGCAAACTCCATCGCTGAAGACTCATCAGTAATTTGTACTTCTTTCTTTAAAGCAGAGCGTAAAGCATCACGTAAAAGCGCATAAGGGAATGCTTGGGGAGTCTGTGCGCGCCAAATTATGTTGCGATCGAGCGTTGAATCCACCCGACCATTCTTGGAACATTTAATTGTATCAACCGAGGGAAGCGCTAATAACGCACCATCTGGTGCATCCAATAATGACTTTTCTAGTAACTCTAACTCATGTTCAGTAATCAAAGGACGAGCGGCATCGTGAACCCAAACCCAATCATGATCCGCAGCCTTATCAGATAAAGCCATTAACCCTGCTAGAACGGTATCTGCTCTTTCATCACCGCCAACAAACCTTATGCACTTGTTGGTAACATCAACAGGTAGAGAATTAAAATAGGAGTCGTCAGACCTTAAACCTACCAACACGGTTTCAAAGCGAGGTTTTGCAGTCATTGCTTCTATTGTTCGAGCAATGATCGTTTGTCCATCAATGTTAAGATATTGCTTTGGAATGGTGGACCCCATTCGAGATCCGATACCAGCGGCGGGTAGAATGAGCCAGTGCTTCGGCTCAGAATTGCGTTTTACCATGCAGAATGTTCATCAATGATCGCTTGAATTGACCACCATAAAGAAGGTCTCGTTTCGACCAATCATACCAAGGTCTACGCGTGCGCGCTCCT
>NZ_LWFH01000384.1:0-520 GCF_001635725.1 Oleiphilus sp. HI0066 | reverse complement strand
GAACGACCTTTATAAGGTGCTGCTGAGCCAAGTTTTTCCTCAATACGCAGCAAGCGATTGTACTTAGCAACACGGTCAGAGCGACATAGCGAGCCTGTCTTGATCTGACCGGCACATGTACCTACTGCCAAATCAGCAATAGTCGTATCTTCGGTTTCACCTGAACGGTGAGAGATCACTGCGGTGTAGCCTGCATCTTTCGCCATTTGAATTGCATCAAGCGTCTCACTCAAGCTACCAATTTGGTTGAACTTGATAAGAATTGAGTTACCGATGCGCTCATCGATACCACGCTTAAGAATCTTAGTGTTAGTCACGAACAAGTCATCACCAACTAGCTGTACTTTGTCACCAAGTACTTTTGTTTGATAAGCCCAACCAGCCCAATCAGATTCATCTTGACCATCTTCAATAGAAACAATTGGGTAAGCATCACAAAGCTCTGCTAAGTAATCAGAGAAGCCTTCAGCAGAGAAGACTTTACCTTCACCGCTTAGATCGTACTTTCCGTCTTTGTAGA
>NZ_LWFH01000383.1:0-533 GCF_001635725.1 Oleiphilus sp. HI0066 | reverse complement strand
ATCATGCTCATGTAATTGCTCAAACGACGACTAACTGAGCGCGTACTTGCGACATACCAAATTTGATTAAATGCGTGTTCAACCTTTTGTACTAGGGAAACCACTGTGTACAGCAATAAGACCAGACCAACTGCACCCAGAACGCCGACTTTCACGTTGTCGACAAACTGAAGGATCGAGTTCAGAATTTCTTGGCCTTTTTCTCCCATCGGTAAGAGAAAATGCTCGATCGCAGGCATGAAGTGATTTTGTACGTTGAAATATCGCAGCAATGAAAAGCTCAGCGCTAAGAGCGGCACAACGGATAAAATACTGGTAAACACCAAGCTCATTGCGTGCAAAGAGACATTGCCTTGCATTATGTCTCGTACAATCGCAAAGCATACACGTGCTGTACGATGCCCTAATCGTTCAATTGAGCTTTTGTCCGAACTTACCGGACGCATCAACCAATCGTATATAAGTGCCTGTTTTTCAGAAATAAAAGGTAACAACTACTACGTCTCCAAAGATCTTTAAGTGAGTATAGTTGA
>NZ_LWFH01000382.1:0-1425 GCF_001635725.1 Oleiphilus sp. HI0066 | reverse complement strand
CGATTTGAGCTAGCCCCTTTAAGGGACAAGGCTTTGATGAGAACATGTTTGTCGAATGTTCGTCAGCGATTCGAAAAAAGCATGCGGTAGGCACATACTTTAAGATACAAGCAGCGATTAAAATTAAAGAGGGTGGCAACGACTTCCTATACACATACCCTCGCTGGCCATATGAGGTACTAACTGAAGATGAAGTTAGAGATTTCATTGGGCAATAAAGAAGCACTAAATAAATCAAACTTCCCTTTCACGTGACAATTTCGACACAGTGAGATATAAGGTGTTGAATGGGAAAAAGCCCTACAACGACAAAACCCGCTATAAAAGCGGGTTCTGGCTTTAAACAGTGGTGCCGATAGCGGAATCTAACCACAGACCCGAGCATTATCAAAATAATCTTCCAACTTGAATAAAAATCTAAAAGAAGATGAGGATAAAGAAAGCGAAGCTGATCCGTTTACATCCGCTGAACTGGATAAAATCGAATTTCTAAAAAAGTGGGGCTTATTACCGCCCTTAGGCCATCAATATGTTCCTGTTCAAATACTGAATGGGTTTATTGTTTTTAGAACAGACGACTGTAGCCTGGGAAGGCCTAGACCAGGTTAACTGGACTCTGACGGTCCGCAGAGCGCGTACTACAGAGGAGTATAGGTTCCAAAAGAGCCTTTGCGAAGTCAAACCATACATCTTCTGCAGCCAGCAATAAACATTCTAAAAGAGCAGTTCACACTTACACACGACCTGCCTGCTGAAAAATTTCATATGCGACGAGGAAATAATGTTACTATCCGGACCGAGAACCTGCGATCTATATTTCGGTACGACGCCTGTGAGTATCCTGATGATATCTGGTAAAAACGCGCTGTAAAAAATGACTATACGACGATCTTAAAAAAAGCTGGCGTTGGACATCGAGGTGCAAACCAGTGTCGGCATGCATTCTCATCTATGTTGCTCACGAAATAGTTCCAATTGATTTAGTGGCGGTCATCATGGGCCACACTAATAGTGAAACGACGAAAAAGCATTACGCAAAGATTGTTCCCGAAGATCGCCCGAACGTAGCGATAATAATTTCAGGCATTGCAGGATTTGAATATAAACAAGAGTGAGCAGAAGTGCATAAAAAAGGCTGATTTTGCCCCATTTTTGCCCCAAAGCAGTATTGAAAAAGGAAAAAATGTACATAAATCATATGCTTAAAATGGCGGTGAGCCAGGGATTCGAACCCCGGGAGGGCTATTAACCCTCGCTGGTTTTCAAGACCAGTCCATTCAACCACTCTGGCAGCTCACCGCATTTCGACGTTGCCCGACTTGCGACAACGGAGGCGTATATTAATGATTTATTTGGGGGTGTCAACGCTTTATTTTCGATTTTTCTGAAAGTTTTGTGAGTTGTTTTTTTGATCTATAGCCCTAT
>NZ_LWFH01000381.1:0-678 GCF_001635725.1 Oleiphilus sp. HI0066 | reverse complement strand
TGCGCGATTTTCTTAATCCAGATCTATGTGAACAAGATCGAATCCTTTGCTTTGTGGAGTGGCCGGCACGGGGTGAAGGGCTTTTGCCTAAAGCAGACGTAACCCTTTCGATGAATATTGAAGCTGAAAGTCGCTGCTGTGAGTTGTTAGTTGCTGAACATTCTGCTTTTTCGGGTGTTGATTTCGATGTTCTTATAGCGGGGAGCCGCTGATGCGATTCGTTTTTTCTAGAATGGCCCATTACCTATGCTTATGTTTTGTGCTCGGCTTTTGGTCGCACAGTGCATTTGCGGCCAATATAGCAATCAATGATGCGAGGTTATGGAATGCGCCTGACCATTCTCGTTTAGTGTTTGATCTTGGCGGTTCAACATCACACCAGTTGATGACATTGAATAATCCTCCACGTGTTGTTTTAGATATTAAGAATGTAAAGAAGAATACTCGTTTTGACGCTGTTTCTTTGGAAGGATCTCCTATTAAAAAAATAAGGAGCGCTGTGAGAAATAACACTGATCTCAGAATTGTGTTGGATCTGAAAGCTTCGGTAAAACCGAAAAGCTTTTTGCTTAAGCCGAATGAGAGCTATGGAGATCGTTTGGTTGTTGATCTTTATCTTTCGAAGGTAAAAGAATATAAGCCTGTTAAGCAATTAAATAGCTCAGGTGGCAAACGTGA
>NZ_LWFH01000380.1:0-1465 GCF_001635725.1 Oleiphilus sp. HI0066 | reverse complement strand
GAGCTCGCAAAACAACGCGCTGAGCGCAGTCTCGAATTGCAGGCGGAAATGGATAGAAGTCGTCGCCGCATCGAGAGCGTGAAGCAAGAACAGAACGTCATTAAAACAGAGCAGTTTGGTCAAACGAATAAGATTCAGGCGACTCCTGCAGTCAATCATGATGAGCGTTCGAGCAAGCAAGATGATGCGATTTACGTGATGCAGGAAGAGCTTCGTGAACTACGCGAAATGATTTCTGCTCAGGCGAAACAGTCGACTTCGCAACAATCTATTGAACCAATGCCTCAAGCTGTTGTGACGCCAAGCCAATCGATCGTAGATGAGCGCTTAGAGCGTCTAGCGATTCAGCAGCCTATTCGAAAGCAATTGCTAGATAGCGTTGCAAGTGAAGGCGATTCTGATACTGCTTGGGCAAAGGTGCGTAAACAAATTCATGGTGCGATTCAGACAGAATATAGCGAAATCATCGACATGGGTGGCGTGATTTCACTTGTTGGCCCGACCGGAAGTGGCAAAACAATGACGATTGGTAAGTTGGCTGCGCGTTATGTTATGCGTCATGGGGCAGATGGTATTGCTTTGGTGACAACAGATCGTTACCGAATCGCCGCACACGAGCAGCTAAAAGTGTTTGGAAGAATTCTGAATGTTCCAGTGCATGTTGTTGACGAGGATAATTGCTTAGATGCGATTCTAGACAAGTGCTCTGATCGCAAGCTTGTATTGGTGGATACGGCTGGTTTGATGCAGTCTGATCGTTCGTGGAATGAGCAGCTTAAAGAATTGAAAATGTCTGCGCATCGCATTCAAAACTACTTAGTGATGCCGGCAACGGGTCAGTATGCTGTGATGAAGGCTAACTATAAGCATTACAAGATGGTCGGGCTAGCGGGAACAATTATTACCAAACTTGACGAAGCTGTAAGCTTTGGGGAAGCATTAAGTTACCTTATAGCGAGTAAACTTTCCTGCGCGTATGTAACAGATGGCCAGAGAGTGCCAGAAGATATTCATTTGGCGGAGCGTCAAAGTCTGCTCAATAAAGCGGAGGAATTATTGAATAGTTCCGAGCGATGGGTGACAATTCCGAGCCACGCGAATGCGCAGCAGCATGTAGACGAATCAGTTAGCAATTTTGCTTAATATCACTGGCGTCAACTAGACAAATTTCACCAATCACCTATTTTGGTTGTTGGTAGTCGCTTTTAAGGTTTGTCTTGTCTCGAAGCGAAGAAGAAGTAAAACAAAAGGATATTCATCAGCATGGCGAATTCTAGCCCTGTTCAAGTTATAGCGGTCACTGGCGGTAAGGGTGGGGTCGGTAAAAGTAATGTATCGATCAACCTTTCTTTAGCCTTAGCGGATCTAGGTCGCAGAGTGACATTGCTCGATGCGGATTTAGGTTTGGCAAATATCGACGTGCTCTTGGGAATTACCGCAAAGGGAAATATCTCAGACGTTATAT
>NZ_LWFH01000379.1:0-770 GCF_001635725.1 Oleiphilus sp. HI0066 | reverse complement strand
TGAACGCTTAGATCATTTCTATTCATAGAGCGGTAAGTATGATCGAACACTTTTACAACGTTGGCGCCATGTCTTGATCGCAACCACTCTGCAACCTTTGGATATAAGACACTTTGTATAGCCTCATCATTCTCATAGTCAGAGAATCCAAGCTCAAGATTCGTTAACTCGAAACCGTTTTTGTCTAATGAGTAAGTTTCGTTTTCCAGACGCCCATCTTTTACGCTTACCACCCTGCGATCGATAGAATCAATTAACTGTTCACTACCGGGTCCAAGGTGTGTTTGATCATATACGTGATCAATTCCAGGTGTCGCATAGTTCACTCGGTATTCAGCATGCATGGTTTGAACCTCAAACAAGAAATAGATGATGCGAGTTTAAGGATCTACAGATACAATTAGAAACAAGACCTTCCGATGAGTGATACAAGTGAAACCTTTAAACAGAATCGATATCCGACAACTGCAAGTATTAAGAGCTCTGTTACAAGAAAGAAATTTGTCTCGCGTGGCTGACCAGCTGGGAGTCACGCAACAAGCCGTGAGTGATCAACTCCGTAAGTTACGCGATACGCTAGATGATCGCTTATTTGTGCGAACCAGTAACGGCGTGATCCCCACGCCATTTGCAGAATCACTCCAGTTAAAAGTGGAACACATTATTGAGTCAATTGAAGCGTTATTAGAACCTGAAACTTTCGAGCCTAAAACTGTTACACGAACTTTCACTTTGAGTTCAACGGACCTTGAACAGAAAGTGATATTGCC
>NZ_LWFH01000378.1:0-1197 GCF_001635725.1 Oleiphilus sp. HI0066 | reverse complement strand
AAAGTCATTAACACCCTTAAAGAACCATTTATTCTGGGCGAACACGAAGTATTCGTTGGCGTTAGTATCGGCATTTCTATGTTCCCGACAGCTGGCGACACAGTAGATCAATTGATTCAAAATGCCGATGTAGCGATGTACCACGTGAAATCGCGCGGAAAAGACGGTTACCAGTTCTTTAGCCCTTCAATGGAAGTAGCTGACTCAAACCGCATTAAGCTCGAACGAGAGATTCGCAGAGCATTAGAAAACAACGAATTCAAGGTATTCTACCAACCACAGATTAATGCAAAAACGAACGATGTTATTGGTGTAGAAGCGCTAGTGCGCTGGCAACACCCTACTCGCGGTTTGGTATTCCCGGGTGAGTTCTTGCCTTTGGCAGAAGAAACAAAGCTACTCACGGACATTAGTGAGTGGGTATTAAATTCTGCATGCCAAGAAGTACAAGGCTGGATCAATAACGGACACCCAAACATTCGCCTTTCGGTTAACTTCTCACCCTTGCAGGTCGAGCACCCGCGATTTGTAGATCATTTGCTCGAGACACTTGAAAGAAACAACTTCCCTGCAACAAACCTAGAAGTTGAGATTACCGAAAACGCGATCATGAATGACCTTGATCAGATGACCAAAAAGCTCAATCGCTTATCTGAGCACGGAGTAACCATTGCGATCGATGACTTTGGCACTGGATATTCATCCCTCAATTACTTGCGTAAGTTGCCAATCCACACACTTAAGGTTGATCAAAGCTTTGTAAAAGACATTGAAGAGACAATGGGCGATGCCTGTATTGTTAACGCCATCGTCAATATGGCTCACGGCTTGAAGCTCAATATCGTCGCTGAAGGCGTAGAAACAGAAGTACAACTTCAATATTTGAAAGATTTAGGTTGCCAAGAACTTCAAGGTTTCTATTTCGGAAGAGCAGAACCTGGTGAAGTGATACTTAGTCGACTCGAAAGCCCTCACGCGAAAATTGCCTAGAGCTTTAAGCATTCACCTTACAAACAAAAAAGCGGCTCAATAGCCGCTTTTTTGTTTTCGATGTCCCGCTCTAAATATCAAACTTACTCAAAACAACATGGCTCATTCCGAGTTTCTTTAAGGCAGATTCAAACACCTTATTTTCTGGTACTGCACCCGTGAACATAACAAAGTGCTTATCGTCATTTGATGCCTTATGTGGCAAAT
>NZ_LWFH01000377.1:0-1017 GCF_001635725.1 Oleiphilus sp. HI0066 | reverse complement strand
CGTCGTCAAAGTCTCGTGCGTCTTCACCGTCGATAGTAACTAAAGGAAGATCCCTTAAATCAATGCGTCCAGATTTATCGGCCTCGCTAACCTCTGGTGTAAACGATTCAATCTGAGCGATTAAATCTTCCGGCCATTCATGAGGAATATTATAAGAACGAATCGCTACCTCGATCTCCATACCCGGTGCTAAGTGATCCCCGAGCACTTCGGTAACTTCACCCGTCGCGTGTTCTCGTTTAGATGGCTGATGCAAGATTTTAGCAACAACATATTGCCCATGCTTCGCACCTAAGGTGTCTTCTTGAGCAACCACAACCTGTTGAGTCTCTCGAACACTTTCGACTTCAACAAAACACAAACCACTTTCAAAGAAAATGCGCCCAACAACATCTTTTGTATTGCGTTCAATGACCTCCATGATCACAGCATGACCGCGACCTTTCGCATCAACGTGATCAACCCGAACAAGCACTCTGTCACCGTCAAACACACTTTGCATTTGTTTCGCTGACAACAGTAGATCATCCCCGCCTTTCTCGAGTTTCACAAAGCCAAAACCATCGCGATGCCCTATGACGATTCCTTTCAAGAAATCGACTCGAGCGGCTGGCTGATATTGCTGTCGACGATTACAAACTAACTGACCATCACGGCTCATCGCGATCAAACGACGACGTAAGGCTTCAAAACCCTCGGGATCTGAGATTTCAAGAACATGAGCAATTTGCGGATGTGTTAATGCTTCGCCACTTTGCTCAAGCAAATCTAAGATATGCTCTCTGCTCGCAATAGGCTGCGCATACTTTTCGGCTTCTTTCGCCGCATGAGGGTCATGTTTCGATTGGGAAGGAGGATTTTGCGACTTATTTGGGTCGGATTTTGACATTCAATTGTTCAACGCTATGGATATAGCGCCAATTATAGTCTTTCTATCTCGTCAGTGCGATGAGTTAAAACAGCCTTATCGAACACTCACTGCAAAGTCGCCCGCTAAATGCTTGAACCCCTTTCTAA
>NZ_LWFH01000376.1:0-1107 GCF_001635725.1 Oleiphilus sp. HI0066 | reverse complement strand
AAGCGGGCTGCACATTAGCAATACAACTAGTCTTAGCAAAACACTAAGACGGAGGGGGGATTTTTAAACTTCCAGTTCTAATTCTTTAGGCTCGCCATCGCCTTTTTCGTCGATCTTAGGCATGAACTTATCGCGAATCTTCTGCTCAATTTCATTTGCGATTTCAGGGTTCTCTTCTAAGAATTTAGCAGCATTCGCCTTGCCCTGACCTATTTTGTCGCCATTGTATGCATACCAAGCACCTGATTTATCGACCAAGCCTTCTTTCACACCTAGGTCGATTACCTCGCCCATATGATAAATACCTTTACCATACATAATCTGGAACTCAGCCTGTCTAAACGGTGGGGACACCTTATTTTTCACAACCTTCACACGAGTTTCATTACCCACAATTTCGTCGCCTTGTTTAACGGCACCAGTTCGACGAATGTCCAAACGAACAGAAGAATAGAATTTAAGTGCATTACCACCTGTTGTTGTTTCAGGGTTACCAAACATCACACCAATCTTCATTCGAATTTGGTTAATGAAGATACATAGACAATTTGCATTCTTGATATTACCTGTAATCTTGCGCAGTGCTTGAGACATCAAACGCGCTTGTAAGCCAACGTGGGAATCACCCATGTCACCTTCGATTTCAGCACGCGGCGTAAGTGCTGCAACGGAGTCAACGATAATGACATCGACCGCTCCAGATCGAACTAGCATGTCTGCGATCTCTAAAGCTTGCTCACCAGTATCTGGCTGTGACACCAATAGTTCATCCACATTAACACCTAGCTTTTCGGCATAGATGGGGTCTAGTGCGTGTTCAGCATCAACAAATGCACAAGTCTTTCCTTGCTTTTGGGCTTCAGCAACAACTTGAAGCGTCAGCGTTGTTTTGCCAGAGCTCTCAGGGCCATAAATTTCAACGATACGACCGTAAGGCAAGCCACCTATACCCAAAGCGATATCTAAACCGAGTGACCCAGTAGAGACTGACGGGATCAACTCACGTGGTTGATCACCCATTTTCATCACTGCACCTTTACCAAATTGCTTTTCAATTTGAGATAACGCAGCGTTTAACGCTTTTTGTTTATTGCCTTCCATTATGTT
>NZ_LWFH01000375.1:0-713 GCF_001635725.1 Oleiphilus sp. HI0066 | reverse complement strand
GATCGCACTGTCGCGCATTGTGTGGCCACGTTTATGCGCATGGGTGCCAAAGGTATTCCATCTTTGGAACATATGACCAAAGGCACTCAAATACCCGAATTTACTTTCAATGAGAACACACGATCGCAGGTTAGCTTAAAGGACCTTCGTGCATCAGCACTCGCAACGAAAGATTTCGAACCACTGATTTCTGCTATCCCTTATGCGTCTTATATTGGGGTGGAATTAGATGGAGAACCAGCCGCAGGATTTTACAAGTTAAATCGTCAGCCAAGTAATATAGGAAACCCTATTTTGCCAGCGATTCATGGTGGTGTATTAGGTGGCTTTATGGAAATGGCGAGCATGCTGCATTTGCTAGCCACGCAACCTGGGGGCGTGATTCCTAGGATTATCGATTTTTCGATCGATTATCTACGTGCCGGTCTAGATAGAGATACTTTCGTCCACTGCGAAGTGACTCGTCAGGGAGGGCGTGTTGCGAATGTGGAAGTGCATGCATGGCAGCAAAGAAGAGAAAAGCCTATTGCCTTAGCGCGTGCCCATTTCTTATTGGAATAACAACCTCCAAATTTTTATGAGCGCTGCTTAAGTTCAGCGCTCATATGTTTTCGATTATAAGGCTTCTCGTTAACCAAATTTTCTTCGCATGTTTAGTTTGAAGTCATTCTTCATATGACGAAGGAAATAACGCACCGTTGTAGTCTTAGGAT
>NZ_LWFH01000374.1:0-689 GCF_001635725.1 Oleiphilus sp. HI0066 | reverse complement strand
GCCCCGCGAACTTGCCAAAAGTATTAGCCAAATATGGGGCCACCAAGGTCTTGCTTGCTCTTGGTCATGCGCCACGTTCACGTAGAAGTTTGGTGATTCGTTTTCTAGAGCAATACCCTGTTGTGGTGCAAACCATTCCTGCGATTAACGATGTGGTGTCTGGTAAAGCGAAAATCGAAGAAGTACGTGATGTCGATATCGAAGATTTACTTGGCCGTGATGAGGTTGCGCCCGATCGTCAATTGCTAGCTGAATGCATCAGTAAAAAGACGGTCATGGTCACAGGTGCAGGCGGATCAATTGGATCAGAGTTATGCCGTCAGATTGTGCGTTTGGCTCCGCTAAAATTGCTTCTTGTTGAGTCTTCTGAATATGCCTTGTATGAGATAGAGCGTGAGTTAAAACGCTATATGCTCAAAAAAGATCTGAACATTGAATTGCATGCAGTAGTGGGATCTGTTCAAAAGCAGCGTCGCATGGCACAGGTGATGCGCAGTTTTGGAGTTGAAACGGTTTATCATGCTGCTGCATACAAGCATGTGCCTTTAGTTGAGCAGAATGTTATTGAGGGCATTCGCAATAATGTATTTGGTACTTGGCATGCTGCTGAAGCGGCCATTGAAGCCAATGTAGAAACCTTTGTTCTTATTTCGACAGATAAAGCGGTTCGACCAACCAATGTGATGGGC
>NZ_LWFH01000373.1:0-616 GCF_001635725.1 Oleiphilus sp. HI0066 | reverse complement strand
AGTGATCTTCTCCGGCATCCTTGTCGCTAATTGTTAACTGGCCACGCGAGTTAAGTTGCGAATCTTCTGTGACATCTCCGACCTTTGCATCGGTAATTTGGGCGGTATCATTTGTGCCAGTAATTTCGATATCTAAGCCATGTGCAAAATCAACACCACCTGCGTTTTGTGCGTGAATGTCGAAGTGCTCTGAAACCAGTTGTCCGTCAGTCAGTGCATCGACGTTTGTTGCACCAGAATTCAGGCGATACTCCCATTGACCTGATGGTGCGATAGTTAGAGTACCGTATTGACCTTGGTAACTTTGCGAAGCGAAAGAGCCTGGGCCGCCAGCAATTGAAAGTTGGCCGCTTGCAGAAACTTGGTTGTCTTCGCTTACTGAACCATCAAAAACTCCAGTAATTGAAATAGGCAGATCTTGGTGTACAGAAGAATTTGCTAGTAATTGATTGTGTTGCGCGTTGATTGTGTTGCTTAGGGCATCGTCTTGTTCGGAGCCGAATGAAGCGAGACTTCTTGATGAGAAAACAGATGTGTCTGTATGGTTGTCGATCTCTAAGTTGGTTCTTGCGACAACTGCCGGTGTATCGTGGTGATGTCCATCTGATTGAGCTTG
>NZ_LWFH01000372.1:0-661 GCF_001635725.1 Oleiphilus sp. HI0066 | reverse complement strand
ATCGGAAACGACTAAGGAACTAAATGCTAAAAAAACAACTACTAAGCGCTTCATGAAGCGACCAATCTCCTAGAACAAAAACGGAAAAAGTATACTGAAGTAATGAAATGAAAAATGTGCGTGTGTCGATACATCAGACGCAGCACCACCTTAATCGGAGGAATATCGCTGGTTATTTGATGTCTTATTGGCTTCTCTCAGAGCTTTCACACGCTCCGAAATCTTAATTTCCAAACCTCGCTCAACCGGTTCATAAAAACAAGTACCATCAATCTCCTCCGGAAAATAAGACTCCCCTGCAGCAAAGGCAAAAGGTTCATCATGCGCATAGCGATATCCCTCCCCCATTCCCTGTTCCGCCATCAACTTAGTTGGTGCATTACGTAAATGCATTGGAACATCACGATACACATCACTCTGCACGAAGGAACGACTCGCCTTATAGGCCGTATAAACAGCGTTACTCTTCGGCGCGACCGCAAGATACACGACCGCCTGCGCCAAACTGAGTTCGCCTTCAGCCTGACCCAATCGTTCGAGCGCCTCCCACGCATTCAGTGCGAGCGTTAAGGCTCTCGGATCCGCATTACCGATATCTTCGCTAGCCATACGAACTACTCGGCGAGCGACATAAAATGGGTCACAGCCACCTTGCAACATC
>NZ_LWFH01000371.1:0-526 GCF_001635725.1 Oleiphilus sp. HI0066 | reverse complement strand
CAGTGTTTCTAATGAATCTGCAAAGGGGGATAAGTAATGTTGTTAATGATTGATAACTATGACTCCTTTACATACAACGTCGTGCAATATCTAGGTGAATTAGGCGCCGATGTGCGAGTTTATCGAAATGATGAAATCACTATTAAAGAAATCGAAGCGCTGAACCCCGAGAAAATCGTGATTTCTCCGGGCCCATGTACGCCAAATGAAGCTGGTGTTTCACTGCAAGTACTCGAGCATTTTAAAGGCAAACTCCCTATCTTTGGCATTTGCCTAGGACATCAAAGTATTGGACAAGCTTTTGGTGGATCTATTATCCGTGCTGGCCAAGTTATGCATGGGAAGACATCTCCAGTGCATCATAACAATGAAGGTGTATTTAAAGGTTTACCTAACCCAGTGACAGCAACGCGATACCATTCTTTAGTGATTGATAAAGATGCGCTTCCTGATTGCCTAGAAATTACTGCGTGGACCGAACATGAGGATGGTTCAATGGAAGAGATAATGGGTGTGCGCCATAAAA
>NZ_LWFH01000370.1:0-601 GCF_001635725.1 Oleiphilus sp. HI0066 | reverse complement strand
AACTTCTCACGACAATAAGAAGGTTTAGAGATGACTATAACTAATGAAATTTTAGTTCCTGTAGTAGTGCTTGTTGCATGGTCGCTTGTGCAATGGTTGTGGATGTTAGCAACCCGACTTCCCGCAATTAAGGCGTCAGGAATGACATTAGACGCAACGATTCCTACCGGCGAACAAATGGCAAGTTTGCCATCGAAAGCGAGGTGGAAGGCTGATAATTACAATCATCTAATGGAGCAGCCAACTGTATTTTATGCGCTTGCGATAAGTATGGCTTTACTCGGTCTTGGAGAGGGTTTGAACGAAACACTTGCATGGGCTTATGTGGGCTTGAGAATCGTTCATAGCTTGTTTCAATCACTCGTTAATAAAATTGAATTGCGTTTCATGTTATTTGCGTTATCAAACGTGCCGTTATTCTGGTTAACGATTAACACTTTGACCTCATTATCGTAGCGATTTGCGAAATTAGAGATGAGCCAATGGCTGTCACGCTCATCTCTAATTACCAGATTTAGAAATCTAACTCTTTTATTGTTTTGACTATTTCAATTGGGATGTGGTGTTTCTGATTAGTGTTGTAATCAAAGAACACAATTGT
>NZ_LWFH01000369.1:0-554 GCF_001635725.1 Oleiphilus sp. HI0066 | reverse complement strand
CTGTTGCGATAGTAAGTTCGCCCCCATATCAATCATATCGCGCGCAACGTGCGTGTAATTACTCGAAATATAATGCTGCTGCGCATAGTTATTCGCGAGCATGCTTCCGGACTTAAGAAAGAACTCGCAAATTTCGATATTGTCTGGAATCTTCTGGCGCTTCAGATCCTGCACGTAATCAAGCTCTACATACCCCCCAAACAAGCGCTCAAATACGGGTTCTAAGAACCGAGATTCTAAGCCAGCAGAAGGCTTAGGTCGCTCTAACGATAAAGCAGTAATAATACGAAGATTAATAGAGGAATCAGCTTTCGCTCTCGCATACAGCGCATTCACAAACTGCACAGGCTTTCCAATACCTAAGGGTATGCCCATCACGATATTGCTGTTTAATGAAGAAATCACATCGTCGACGCAGGCTTCGACCTGGTTATGATGTATTGGCATGGCTCGCTCCTCGATTTATTTTTCTTCGTCGTCATGACTCAAGTCATAGTACTGTATGCGAGGAGCATTTTTATAGTGTTGATACGTATCAAGCGACCCGAGAATTT
>NZ_LWFH01000368.1:0-898 GCF_001635725.1 Oleiphilus sp. HI0066 | reverse complement strand
CACTGGTTTGAATAGTAGATTCCGGTTTAATAAATAGAATTGGCGCCTTGGGTATGGGATTGTTTAGCTCTTTCGCGTGCTCCGCGTAATTTCGGCCAATACACACAAGCTTTGAGCAACGCGCGTCAAACTCTTTACCGTCAAACCAAACCGGCTGATACATCTACTACTCCATAGGTTAATTAGTCGAATATTTTGCCAGGATTCATAAGTCCTTTCGGATCGAATACCTGCTTGATACCTTTCATCAAAGCAATGTCTGCTGCGCTGCGTGTGTATTGCAAATAATCCTTTTTCACAAGACCAACCCCATGCTCAGCAGAAACACTCCCGCCATGCTTTTCAACGATATCAAAGACCCATTTGTTCACATCAACACATTTTGCGAAAAACTCATCCGCGGGCAAATCTTCTGGCTTCAGTATGTTGAGGTGTAAATTGCCATCTCCGATATGACCGAACCAAATTATTTCGAAATCAGGGTAATGCGTGGTGACAACCTCGTCGATTTCCGTGAGAAACTCGGGGACTTTTGAAACCACGACGCTTATATCGTTTTTATACGGAGTACGCGGCGCAATCGATTCAGAAATCCCTTCACGTAAACGCCATAAGTTCATAGCCTGCGTTTCGCTTTGGCTAATCACCCCATCAATTACCCAGCCTTGTTCAACGCAGTGTTCAAACAACTCCATCGCCGAATCCATTACCGCGTCATTGCTCGCCTCAAACTCTAGCAAGGCATAATAAGGTGCTTCAGATTCAAACGGCGCTGGCACATCTGCGTGCGCACGCACATGGTCCATCGCTTGATGTGAAAAGAACTCATAGGCAGTCAAATCGAGCTTGCCTTGGAAAGACTTAAGAACATCCATCGTATTAGTAATATCGTTAAGAC
>NZ_LWFH01000367.1:0-878 GCF_001635725.1 Oleiphilus sp. HI0066 | reverse complement strand
GTGGGTGAGACAGCTTAATGGCGTGACCTTTATTAATGACTCTAAAGGCACTAACGGTGGCGCAACGGCCGCAGCGATTGCTGGGTATGGCCCGCAATTGGCGGATGGTGGAAAGGTTATATTAATCGCTGGCGGTGACGCCAAAGGCGCGACACTTCATGAGCTCAAAAAACCTGTCACAGAGTTTACACGCTCGGTTATCGCTTTTGGGGTCGATGCGAATGTAATTGCTGAAGCCGTTGAATCAATCCTTCCTGTTACGATTGTAGATACGCTGAGGGCGGCTGTTCAGTTGGCAAGCGACACAGCAGAAAGTAATGATTTAGTGCTGTTTTCGCCAGCATGTGCAAGCTTCGATATGTATAAGAATTTCGAAGTGCGTGGCCAAGCATTCAAGGATGAGGTGGCCCAATTATGAGCACTCATGCGGGAATGTTAAATCAGCAGCAGTTGCAGTTTGTAATGATGATCGACAAAGGGCTCATTATTTCGGCTTTAAGCCTTCTTTTGATCGGTTTAATTATGATTGCGTCTGCTTCGATTGATGTTGCAGATGTGCGAAATAATGACCCATTCTTCTATTTTACACGTCATGCAGCTTTTGCATTGATTGGCTTGGTTGCAGGCGCGATTGTGTTCATGATGCCGATTAGTTTCTGGCAGAAACATGCCTTTTATTTACTCGGCGCTTCTTTGTTCTTGTTAGCGCTAGTGTTGTTACCCGGAATCGGAAAAACCGTTAATGGTAGTACACGCTGGATCGGCTTAGGTGGCATTAATATCCAGCCTTCTGAACCTGC
This sequence comes from Oleiphilus sp. HI0066, assembly GCF_001635725.1. Lineage (NCBI taxonomy): Bacteria > Pseudomonadati > Pseudomonadota > Gammaproteobacteria > Oceanospirillales > Oleiphilaceae > Oleiphilus > Oleiphilus sp. HI0066. The sequence goes on along the minus strand of NZ_LWFH01000367.1, from coordinate 78 downwards.
GAAGTTATTGCTCGTTGCATATCTAGCTGGATACCTGGTTCGACGTCATGACGAAGTCAGACAGTCTTGGTGGGGTTT
>NZ_LWFH01000366.1:0-1498 GCF_001635725.1 Oleiphilus sp. HI0066 | reverse complement strand
ACATACTGGCATTTTTGTGATGGTGACGGCAGAGACTTCAAAAGACATGGTCATGGGCGCTTTGGAATATCTTCCGGATGGGTATATTACAAAGCCGCTTACCAAGTCTGTTCTTCAGGAGAGAATGGATCGTCTTATTGAGCAGAGCGAAGTGCTCAAGCCGATCAATGCAGCGATTGATGAGGGCGACTCTAAGAAAGCCATTGCTTTATTGGGACAAGAGATAAAGCGTGAAACTCGTTATATTTTGTGGTGTCTTCGAACGCTCGCAAACTTGTATTATCACGAAGGTGAGATGGAAAAGGCGCGCAAGATCTACAATGACGTTTTGACGAAGCGTGACATCGGCTGGGCGCGGCTTGGATTGGGGCGAGTTAAAGCAGCTGTCGGCGAGGTAGAAGGAGCGGTCGATGACTTTACGCAAGTTTTAGATGTCAATCCGAATGTCATCGAAGCATATGATGAATTAGCGGATGCGTATTTGTCCATGAATCAACCGCGCGATGCACAGCGTACTTTAGAAGACGCCGTGGGAATATCGCCGCACGCGTACAATCGTCAACAAAAACTAGCCGAAGTTTGCACTGATAATCGTGATATTGAAGGGGCCGCAGGTGCTTATAAAGCCTCAATGAAACTTGGCTTTCACTCAGTTCATGATAAGCCAGAGAACTACTTGAATCTTGGTCGTTGCTTGTCTGATATGGCAGACGGCGACACAAGTGAGCTCGGTAAGAAACGCGCAAAGGAAGCTGTTCAGGTGATGGGGCGAGTCGCTAAGAAATTTAAGGATGATCCGACCGTTCGAATGAATGCTGCGTTGATAGAGGCACGGACTTATCAAGGTCAAGGGGATCACCGAAAGTCTGATGAGATTTTTGCAAAAGCAAAAAAACTAATCTCTGACCAAGAGCTTGATTCAGCGACTCAGCTAGAGTACGCAAGAACACTCTACAGCATGGGTGAGACTGAAGAGGCAGAAGGGTTGTTGTCTAGTTTAGCCGCTGCGGAGCAAGACAATGCTTCTATGATCAAGTCTATTAACGAGTTGATAGATGAGCCTGTTGGTCTTCAAGCTAAAGTGCGAGCAAGAAAACTCAATAAAACGGGGATTAAATCTTTTGAATCAGGTGATTTGGAAGCTGCGATTGAATCATTCAATGATGCTTTGGAATGCACGCCTAAGCATCCTGCGCTAAATCTTAATATTGTCCAAGTAACACTCAAGATGATCGAAACTCAAGGAGCGCTTGGTCAGTTGGTTAGTCGCTGTACGCAGTGCCTCGAAAACGTCGCCCATATCCCTGAACAGCATTCACAATACAAGCGTTATCAATTCCTGCAAAAGAAAGTCGCCGCGCTTTAAAGTGTTGGTAAATGATTTCGCTTCTTGAACTAGAGCGCTAGACGTTATCTTTATTGATCGTTGTCATGAACAGGTAGGCCTACAATAGCTGGCTTAGGGTTCGCTATGTGCATAACTTCCAGAAATTTTGTT
>NZ_LWFH01000365.1:0-730 GCF_001635725.1 Oleiphilus sp. HI0066 | reverse complement strand
TAATATTTTATTCGCCATTCCCTTGGTCATTATCTGCGTAATCATCGCATCACTCATTGAGTGCTTCTTAATTATGCCGGGGCACCTGAATCACAGCTTGAAAAAAATGGGGCACAACGCCAAAGAAAGTCGTTTTCGAGTGGCGGTTGATTCTAAGTTTAATGCCTTCCGAGACGGAACGTTTAGACAGCTCGCGACGAAAGCAATACAAAACCGGGGCACGACCTTAATGCTCGCAGTCTCTGTTTTTCTTATATCTATTACGCTCATCATATCGGGGCGTATCCAGTTTGAATTCTTCCCTCAACCTGAAAACCACGTGCTACTAGGCAATGCAAAATTTGCCGCAGGCACGCCGCCTGAGGAAGTACGCTCATTTGCTCGCAACCTAGAGGACGCATTGTGGCGTGCGAACGATCAACTGAAAGAGAAATACAACCGCGAAGATGACCTGATTGTCCATGCTGTATTGCGTGTTAACCAAGCGACCTTTGATGGAGGGCAAAGTTACCAGCAAGGAGAGCAATATGCCTCGCTACATGTTGAAACGGTCACGCCAGACTCGCGAGAAGTGCGCAACCCTGAACTAATTTCCGCGTGGAAAGATGCATTACAAATGCCTGATGGCGTTGAGCAACTTAGCATTACTAGTCCTCGCGGTGGTCCTCCTGGCAAAGACATCGATATATTCTTAACAGGCCAAAGCAGCGATATATTAAAAGCAGCGAGC
>NZ_LWFH01000364.1:0-1091 GCF_001635725.1 Oleiphilus sp. HI0066 | reverse complement strand
ATGAAGAGCTTCCGGGGTGGTCTGAAAGCACGCTTGGGGCGAAGACCTTAGAAGAGCTCCCAGCTAACGCTCAGTCATATATCAAGTACCTAGAAGGTAAGATTCAGGCGCCGATTGACATTGTGTCAACAGGCCCAGATCGCGTAGAAACGATTGTTCTTCGCCATCCTTTTGACTAAGCCCTCGGCTGTCTTGTATAAAAAACCGCTCAATGAGCGGTTTTTTATTGTCTGCAAATTTTCAGAATGAATTATTTTGGCTTGCTTGCGACCAGTGTTGCACGCAAAGGTGCAGGGTAGCCTTCTACGGTTAGATTTGGATTGGCTGGGTCAAGGAAGTCGGCTAGAGACTGAAAGTCCATCCACTCGGTTGCGCGCTGTTCGTCTAGGCTGGTTTGATCTAGATCTACACACTTAATGTCGGTAAAGCCGGCGCGTCGAAGCCATAGTTCTAAGGTTGGAACGCTTGGAAGATACCAAACATTTCGCATCATAGCGTATCGGTCCTCTGGCATTAATGAATAGCCAAGTTCGCCTTCGACTACTAATGTCTCTAATACGAGCTCGCCACCAGGTTTCAACGCCCCTTTAAGTTCATAAAGGTGGTCGATAGGTGACTTACGATGGTAAAGCACCCCCATCGAAAATACGGTATCAAAGTGTTCTAGTTGAGGGTGGACGTCCTCCATCTTTATCGGTAGTAAATGTATCGGTGCATCTCGGCCACAATACTTCTTAATTGCGTTGAATTGCATTAGGAATAGATAGCTGGGGTCAATGCCAATAACGCGGTTTGCTCCCTCACCAAGCATTCTCCAACAGTGATATCCTGAGCCACATCCCACGTCCAATACATTTTTATTCGCGAGCGGACTAATATGAGGACTAACTCGGTCCCATTTCCAATCAGAGCGCCATTCGGTATCAATGTGAGTATTGAATAATTCAAATGGGCCTTTTCGCCATGGCCGAAGCTTTACTAATGCATCATAGAGTTGCTCTTGGGTGGTTGCATCGATTGATGCATTGGCACCCACGCGTGACGAGTTGATGTGAGTGGTTTCGGGATTAATAGCCGGAAGGTTGTCGAGC
>NZ_LWFH01000363.1:0-776 GCF_001635725.1 Oleiphilus sp. HI0066 | reverse complement strand
ATATCGTCACCTTATATATGCCGATGGTTCCAGAAACAGGCATCGCTATGCTGGCCTGTGCGCGCATCGGTGCCGTGCATTCCGTTGCTTTTGGGGGGTTTTCCCCGGAAGCTCTCGCAGCCAGAATTGACGATGGTCCGTCTAAATGGTTGATTACGGCTGATGAGGGTATTCGTGGCGGGAAGTCTATTCCATTAAAGAATAACGTGGATGAGGCTTTTGAAGTAGGGAATATCGGGCATGTGAAGAATGTCGTTATGCTTCAGCGTACCGGTGGCGATGTGTCATTTGTTGAAGGTCGTGATGTATGGATGCATGAGTTGATGGAGCGTCAGGGTGCTTATTGTGACGCTGAACCGATGAGCGCTGAAGATCCCTTGTTTATGCTGTATACCTCTGGTTCAACTGGCAAGCCTAAGGGCGTTTTGCATACTACTGGTGGTTATCTTACTTACGCGTCCTTTACGCATGAGAAAGTATTTGATTATCGCGAGGGCGAAGTTTTCTGGTGTACCGCGGATTTCGGATGGATTACTGGGCATAGCTATATTTTGTACGGTCCATTGTGTAATGGTGCGACAACAGTGTTGTTTGAAGGCGTGCCAAATTATCCTGATGCTTCTAGGTTCTGGCAGGTTGTTGAAAAACATCAGGTGAACGTATTTTATACCGCGCCGACCGCAATTCGTGCGTTGATGGCTGCTGGTGATGATAAAGTTCAATCCTACAACCGAGATAGCATTCGTCTTTTAGGCTCGGTGGGCGAGCCAATTAAT
>NZ_LWFH01000362.1:0-757 GCF_001635725.1 Oleiphilus sp. HI0066 | reverse complement strand
TCATGACTCCCAACGTAAAGTCAGTACCGCAGTCTTGGACAATGGAACGGTTCAAGAAATTCCTAAGCGATAACGATATTATTGGTAGCCCTGTTGCGAACGATGAAGGCAAAATCATCGGCATTGCAACGCTCAAAGATATTGCAGAATTCCATTTCGATGGCTCGAGCTCTCCCTACGAAGCTGAAATGAGCGAAGAAGAGCAGCAAGAAGCTCGCCGTTTAAGAATGATGATTTTCGAAGGCCTTGCCAATATGCCTGTCGAAGTTAACGACATCATGACCCCTATCTTAGTGTCCGTACCTGAAGATACTCCCATTACAGAAGTATCAAAACTCATGATGAACGAACACCTTCATAGAGTATTTGTAAAACATGGTGATGACGTAAGCGGCATCATTACGACTTACGATTTACTCAAAGTTATTGTCGAACAACTCAACTAAGTTAATGATGCGCGCAAACAACTCGGAGGGCCGCGAAACCTAAATGCACATTCACTTCGAAGGAATTCAAGATGGTTATAAGTAACAAAAAAACCGATAGTAAAATTTATGTACTTGATACCAATGTTCTGCTCCACGAGCCTGAATCAATATTTAAATTCGAAGAACAAACTGTTTTTATCCCTCTTCGCGTCTTAGAGGAACTTGATAGCCACAAACGTGGCCAACGAGATACCGCCAGAAATGCGCGACAAGCACACCGCTATCTCGACGAACTCCTTTCACAAGCAGATATAGACCAGCTCCCTGAG
>NZ_LWFH01000361.1:0-676 GCF_001635725.1 Oleiphilus sp. HI0066 | reverse complement strand
AGATGAAGATGTTCTAGACACATGGTTCTCATCAGCACTTTGGACATTCGGCACACTTGGCTGGCCTGAAGCAACTGAGCGCTTAAAGACCTTCCATCCAACAGATGTACTAGTCACCGGTTTTGACATTATTTTCTTCTGGGTCGCTAGAATGATCATGATGACAATGCATTTCATCAAAGATGACGATGGCAAAGCGCAAGTACCATTTAAATATGTGTACGTTACCGGCCTTATTCGCGATGAAAACGGCGACAAAATGTCAAAGTCTAAGGGTAACGTACTAGACCCTCTCGACATGATTGATGGCATCGATTTAGAGTCACTCGTCGAAAAACGCACTGGTAACATGATGCAGCCGCAGCTTGCTCAAAAAATCGAGAAGCGCACGCGAAAAACTTTCGCGGATGGTATTTCAGCGCACGGCACTGACGCATTGCGATTCACCCTATACTCACTCGCTTCAACTGGCCGCGACATCAATTGGGACATGAAGCGCTTAGAAGGCTACCGTAACTTCTGTAACAAGATTTGGAATGCTGCACGTTATGTTCTAATGAATACAGAAGAGCACGATTGCGCGCAGAATCATGATAATTACGAGTTAAGTATCGCAGACAAGTGGATCATCTCTCGCCTTCAACAAACTGAAGCGACTATTGAAAAAGCCGTTAGT
>NZ_LWFH01000360.1:0-579 GCF_001635725.1 Oleiphilus sp. HI0066 | reverse complement strand
TCCCAAGAGCGACGAGCGCAAATATAAAACCGGTCTCTAATGCACCGAAAAACGCAAAACTACTAATCATTGACTTTCCTGCTTCTCAAAGAGGTTTATTTGGCAACCTATTCAATGATTTCTTTCGCCTGTCCTAATAGCGCTTCAGGAATGGTTGCGCCCATGGCCTCTGCTGCTGGTAGGTTTAGATAAAGCTCTGTTTTCTCGACTCCTTGCACTGGAAGTTCACCTGGCGCTTTGCCGTTTAACACTTCGACAACCATTGCGCCAGTTTGACGTCCAACGTCATAATAGTTAAAGCCTAGAGCGGCGATCGCGCCACGTTTAACACTATCTGTATCTGCTGCGATAACGGGAATGTCAGTTTGTTCCGCAATCTTGATAACGCCTTCTAGCGCAGATATCACGGTGTTGTCGGTAGGTAAGTAAACGACATCTACTTTTCCAACAAGTGAGCGCATAGCAGTTTGCACATCTGCTGATTTAGGTGAAGCAGCTTCAACAACTTCCATACCTTGTGATGGTGCATGTTTTTTCACTAGCTCAACCAAAGAGACTGAGTTCGCTTCGCCAGGGTTA
>NZ_LWFH01000359.1:0-837 GCF_001635725.1 Oleiphilus sp. HI0066 | reverse complement strand
GATTGTTACGACGCTGGCAATTGAACTGGCGTGAAGCATAAAGATCACTTCATTGGCATAAGCTGGTAATGCTCGGCGCATCGCTCCAGGCAGAATAATACGGCGCATTCGTTTAGCGACACCCATACCATAGGCTTTTGCAGCTTCAATTTCGCCACGAGGTGTTGCCTCAATGGCGCCTCTAAAAATTTCTGTTGTATAGGCCGCCGTATTCAATACAAACGCTATCAAGCAAGGGTAAAAGGCCTCTGAAAGTATGTCCCACAAGAATGTTTGCTGAATGCCTGTGATCTGCGCAGTGCCGTAATAAATAAGGTAAAGCTGAACAAGTAGGGGGGTTCCTCTAAAAAAGTAAACAAATGCCCAAATAGGAAGGTTGATCCACTTGTTTTTCGAGGTTCGCAAAATAGCTAAAGGCAAAGAGATAACAAAGCCAATAAGCAGAGAAAGAAATACCAATTGCACTGTGGTCACAAAGCCTGACCAGTAGTGCATCAAAGTAGGCGGGTTAAAAATACTATTGTCTGCAAACAGACTTAAAAACGCTTCCATCATTAAGCCCTCGTTGTTCCGGCACTGTATTTAATTTTCAGTCTGTTGAGTAATAACTCTGAGACCGCTGTGAGGGATAAGTACACAAGCGCAACAGGGATTAAGAAAGTAAAGGGTTCGTGCACAGCTTTGGCTGCCTCGGAAGCAAGACGCACCATATCAGCTAGACCAATGATCGATACAAGTGCAGTGGTTTTCAGCATAACAAGCCAATTGTTACCTAGGCCAGGTAGTGCATGACGCATCATTTGAGGAAACGAGATGCGGCTAAATACTTGCCATCGA
>NZ_LWFH01000358.1:0-889 GCF_001635725.1 Oleiphilus sp. HI0066 | reverse complement strand
CTATGAAAGCGGAACGTCTGTCATAGCAACAACGCTCGATACAATGCTTTATAGCAGAGTGTTAGAACGCTGTAATTTACTGGATAAAACACGAATGTTTCACGTGGAACATGGTAAGATAAGTGATTATAAATAAACTAATCTGACGTAATTCAGGAAAGCTAATGAGCGATACTCAAAACTCTTATGACTCGTCTAGCATTAAAGTTCTAAAAGGCTTAGATGCGGTAAGAAAACGCCCCGGGATGTATATCGGCGACACCGATGATGGAACCGGTTTGCACCATATGGTTTTTGAGGTTGTTGATAATTCTATCGATGAAGCCTTGGCTGGATATTGTTCAGAAATCAGAGTTACGATTCACGAAGATGAATCTGTATCAGTCTCTGATGATGGTCGAGGAATTCCAACTGATATACATGAAGAAGAGGGTGTATCTGCTGCCGAAGTAATCATGACTGTACTTCACGCAGGTGGTAAGTTTGATGATAACACTTACAAGGTATCTGGTGGTTTACACGGTGTAGGTGTTTCGGTTGTAAATGCTTTATCGAGTAACTTAAAACTTACGATCCGTCGTAATGGTGAAGTGCATGAGCAGGTTTATCACGATGGTGTCCCTCAAGAACGTTTGGCTGTAATTGGAAAAACTGAAACGACTGGTACAGAAATTCATTTCAAGCCATCTCCTGAGACTTTTTCAAACATCAAGTTTCATTATGATTTATTGGCAAAACGTATTCGTGAACTTGCCTTTTTGAACTCTGGTGTTCGAATTGTCCTACGAGATAATCGTACAGACAAAGAAGAAGTATTTGAGTATGAAGGTGGTTTAAAAGCTTTTGTTGAGTATTTGAATACAAACAAAACTACCATCAATAAAGTATT
>NZ_LWFH01000357.1:0-537 GCF_001635725.1 Oleiphilus sp. HI0066 | reverse complement strand
CCCTTGCCTTTGTATGGCTCTGGCGGACGGTAAGCTCTGATTTCAGCAGCGACCTGACCAAGCTGTTGTTTATCAACGCCTTTAAGTACGATTTCAGTTTGTGAAGGCGCTTCAGCCTTAACACCTGATGGCAATTCGTACTCAACTGGGTGTGAGAAGCCCAAGTTTAAGTTCAATTTTTGACCTTGAACCTGAACACGGTAACCAACACCAATAAGCTGTAATTTTTTCTCGAAACCAGCAGTCACACCTACAACCATGTTGTTAACAAGTGCACGCGTTGTTCCTGACATCGCTCGAGAGAATTTGCTGCCATTTTTTGCAGCAAAAGTAAGTACTGAACCATCTTGAGTAATTTCTACAGCAGGGTTCACTTCCATAGAAAGTGTGCCTTTACCGCCTTTAACTTCAAGTTGGCCGTCAGCAAGCTTAACTTCAACACCAGAAGGAAGCTCAACTGGACTATTAGCAACTCTAGACATGCAAACCTCCCTTAGAATACTGTACAGATAACTTCGCCGCCGATACCCGCTTTAC
>NZ_LWFH01000356.1:0-786 GCF_001635725.1 Oleiphilus sp. HI0066 | reverse complement strand
ATCGTGTCCTTGCTCTGAGGGAAATAGCTGTTTGCCATATCCAGTGTCTTCTCCCCAATCGCTTTCAATGGGAAGTAAGGTCGTACTCGGTTCTGAAGCTAAAAAGCGTTCTATGATGCGTGCATTTTCCTGCGGGAAAATTGAGCATGTTGCATAGACCAGCTTGCCACCAGGTTTGAGCGTTTTCCAAAGACTTGTTAGTAAGTGTAGCTGCAGTTCTGCGAGTTTCTTGAGGTCTGATGGATCTCTCAGTAATTTAATGTCAGGGTGCCTACGAATCACACCTGTTGCACTACATGGCGCATCGAGAAGAATACGATCGAAGGGTTGATTATCATACCAACGCGTTAAATCTTCAGCAGAACTTGCAATCGTGTTGGCCTTCAATCCCAAGCGAGCAAGATTTTCTTCGACTCGCACTAAGCGTTTCGCATCTTGGTCTAAGGCAGTGACGTCTAATGACGGTTCAGCTTCGAGCATGGCGCATGTTTTTCCGCCGGGAGCAGAGCATCGAGAACGCGTAAGTTTGGCGCTAAGTCTAATAGCTTTGTTGAAAGCTGTGCAGCCTCGTCTTGAACACTCACTAAACCTTCATCAAATCCAGGCAGTTTGTCGACGTCTTGCGCTTCTTCCAAAAGAATGCCTTTTTCTGAAAAGCTAGTTTCTGTAGCCAGAATTTGATTGGTGTGCAGCGTTTTTAGGTAGTCTTCTCGACTTACTTTGCTTGTATTGACGCGCAAAAACATAGGAGGGTGAGCATTGGATGCGCGCATTGTATCCATGGCT